>JAICVV010000392.1 GCA_025935155.1 Alphaproteobacteria bacterium | reverse complement strand
GTGACCACCACCGTTTCGAGGTCCGCGGCGGTCGCCTCCCGCGCAAACAGCGCCGCGCATCCAAGTCCGAACGCAGCAGCAGCGAGATTCACTGCGCGGCGGTAGCAGCGGGAGCGCGGCCGGCGCGCTGGCGGATGAACTGCCCCAGCCGCTGCAGCGACACCTTCGCTTCCTGCAATTCGGGATTGGCCTGAAACAGATGCTGCATCCGGTCGTAGATTTCCACACTGACAGGTACGTTCGCTTCGGCGGCGCGATCACCGATGCGGCTGGCGTCGTCCCGCAAAATCTCTGCGCTGCCGGCGTGCACCATCAGGGGCGGAAAATCGCGGAAACCGGCATAGATCGGCGAGGCGTAGGGATCGGCAGGGCTTTGCTTCTTCAGGTAATGGCGCGCGGTGAGGAACAACAAATCCCATGACAGCTGCGCATCGCTGCGCGCGTTGGTCAGCACCGACCAGCCGGACAGAGTCATATCCACCCACGGCGACAGGGCGATGCATGCCGCGGGCAGCGGCATGTTGCCGTTGCGGATGGCGAGCAGCGCCGAGAACGCAAGCCCCCCGCCCGCGTCGTCGCCCGCCAGCACGATGGAGGACGGCTCGACCCCCTTCTGCAGCAGCGCGCGGTAGGCATCGACACCGTCGCGAAGGCCGGACGGAAAAAGGTGCTCCGGCGCCAAGCGGTAGCCGACAGAAAAGGCGCGGGCGAAAGCGTGATCGCACAGCCGCGCAATAATCCCGCGATGGGTTTCCGGCGAGCCGGCGATGAAGCCGCCGCCGTGGAAATAGAGCAGGGTGCGGTTGGCGGAGGAGCGGTCCACTGTCACCCATTCGCCTTTGATCGGCCCGAGCTGCGCCGGCTTGAACTGCGCATCTGAGGGCGGCGGCGCGAACTTCTGGAACGTCGCCATAAAGCGCTGGCGCAACTCGGCGATGTCCGCATCGGGCTCGAGACGGGCGCTGCGGCCGAGAGGAGAACCTTGCCAAATGGGCATGCGAAGAGCCGGATAGAACAGAAGCCGCGGCAACCATATTGGCCGCGGCGAAACCTGTCACCCGAAATGCGCCGATGTTGTGACGCGGCACACGAACTGCGCAGCGCCGCAAAAAAACAGTAGAGGGGGACGAAACGCGCGCCCCCCTCACCGCATCCCGCTCTCGCGGGAGCGGCACTCCCCCCAGATACGCAAGGGGGAGAACCGATTCGTTGTGTGCAGGCCTTAGGCCGCCTTCGCGCTGCCCTCGATGGTCTTGAGTGCCGGCGCGTTGATCGCGATGCGGCGGGGCTTCTTCTCTTCGGGCACGATCTGCTCGAGGTCCACATGAAGCAGCCCATTCTCGAGCTTCGCGGCCTTCACTTCCACATGCTCCGCGAGCTGGAAGCGGCGCTCGAACGCGCGGCCGGCGATGCCCTGGTAGAGCACGTTCTTGCCTTCGGACTCACCGCTGCCCTCGCGCTTGCCCGAAATGGTGAGCACGCCATCGTGTACTTCCACGTTCAGGTCTTTCTCGGCGAAGCCGGCGACCGCCACCGTGATGCGGTAGTGGGTCTCATCGGTGCGCTCGATATTGTAGGGCGGGTAGCCGTTGCCGGAATCGTACTGGGAAACCTGGTCCAGCATATCGAACACGCGGTCGAAGCCGACGGTCGAACGGAACAGGGGGGAAAAATCGAATCTCATGGTCACAACCTCCTAAAAAGCGATGTGGTTAGAGCCTCGCCCCTTCGGGCCCGAGGCCTTCTCTCGCCCGGATGCCAACCGGCCACCCGGACTACCTTGAGATAAGTGCCGCCCCTGGCGCTTCAAGGGTGGGAGTGACAGGGAACTCTGAAAATCTGGAGTAGCTGTGCGGGAGCGCCTCGCCTAAGTCACTGTATGCAATGCAGAAACCCTTGGAGGTTGTTTTCAGGAATTTCGTATCCTCCCCCCTCCCGACCCTGATTGGGCCGCTCACGACCGCCTCCAAAGTTCCCATTCGAACCTCTGGAAATTGGAGGGGTACCCCCGCCGCTCTCTCTCTTGGCGCTGCCTTCCAGCGCATTGTCCTTCCTTTCAATGCTGAAACGAATGTAGAACATTCGAGGTAGAAGGAGCAAGGGAAAAGCGGCGATGGCGGAGAAGCTTGCCGTGATGAACACCGCGGAGTTTTTCGCCGAGCGACGAAACCGGGCCGACTTCGCGGCCTTCGAGCGCCTCCTCATCCGCAAGGGCGGCGAACCGCCGCGGGAAGGAGATGAGGTGGAATGAC
>JAICVV010000127.1 GCA_025935155.1 Alphaproteobacteria bacterium | reverse complement strand
CCGGAGCGGGAACGGACTATGGCGAGGGCACCCAGCCCGTAGCCCTCAATAGCGCGGGCGCAATCACAGGCTGGTACGTCGACAGCAACGCCATAGCGCATGGTTTCGTGCGAGCTTCCGACGGGAGATTTGCTGAATTCGGCCCGACCGGTTCAATCGGCACCTATGCTAATTGTCTGAATGCGAAAGGAAGAATCGCCGGATTTTATCAGGATAGCGCTCAGGCGTTCCACGGCTTTGTGCGGGCTCGCGATGGCGGGATCAGATCCTTCGAT
This sequence comes from Alphaproteobacteria bacterium, assembly GCA_025935155.1. Classification (GTDB taxonomy): domain Bacteria; phylum Pseudomonadota; class Alphaproteobacteria; order Micropepsales; family Micropepsaceae; genus Rhizomicrobium. The sequence goes on along the minus strand of JAICVV010000127.1, from coordinate 6,164 downwards.
CCTCCGGGATCGATCAGCACATTTGCCTATGACGTCAACGGCAGCGGCGCCATTATCGGCTACTACGAAGATTCGACAGGCAAATATCATGGGTTTCTACGAAGCCCATAACTGCTCGGCAGTTCTAAGGTTTCGAATTCCGCGCCTTGGCCTTGCTGCTTATCCGTGGCCCTGCGTAATTGCAGCGCAGCAAAGACAGACTGGCGTTTCCCCTCGCGCAGGGCGGCTCGCATCTTATACGAGCCGGGCCTGCATCGCGGTCAGGCAAACTTGAAGGCGGACCCGCAATTCGCCCTTGCATCGCGCCCTAATCTCACGCCTGCTGCGGCGGGCGAAGTGGTAAAGCAGCGGGCTGGATGAGCACATGATGCCGGCAGAGTTCTGGTCGATGAACGCCGCCATCGCGGCAACCGGCGCCGCGCTGGCAATCGTGCTTCGCAAACCGCTGGGACGAATTCTCGAACGCCATGCCCGCGGATGACAAATGACTGAAATGATCCGCGGTCAGCAGGCACGCGGCCTTCCGGCGCGGCAGATCGCGGCGGTGGCGGCCGGCAACGCGCTGTCGTTCTACGATTTCCTTACCTACAGCTTCTTCGCCATCCAGATCGGCAACACATTTTTCCCCGGCAAAGATGAAACGACGAAGCTGCTGCTGTCGCTGGCGACGTTCGGCGCAGGGTTTCTGACCCGGCCGCTCGGCGGGCTCGTTATCGGCCGCATGGGCGACAAGGTTGGCCGGAAGCCCGCGATGATCCTGTCGTTCAGCCTGATGGGGGTGGCGCTGCTCGGTATTTCGCTCACGCCCAGTTATGCCGCCATCGGAATCGCGGCGCCGATCTGCGCGGTGCTGTTTCGCATGCTGCAGGGCTTTGCGCTGGGGGGCGAGATCGGACCCACCACCGTCTATCTCATCGAAGCAGCGCCGCCGGAGCGGCGCGGATTTTACAATGGACTCGGTGCGGCGACGCAGGATGGCTCCGTGGTTGCAGCGGGTGTTGTCGGCGTATTGCTCTCCAGCCTGTTATCGCCGGCCGCGCTGGATGCCTATGGCTGGCGCATCGCCTTTCTGCTGGGTGCCTCCATTGTGCCGTTCGGCTTGCTGGCGCGCCGCACTTTGGCCGAAACGCTCGACATGGAAGCCGCGTTGGAAAGCAAGGCATCCGCGCCGCTCAAACCGCATTTGCCGGTGGCGATTTTCGGCATCGTGCTGCTGGCCAGCGCGACTATCAGCAACTACGCGCTCGATTACATGACGACCTATGCCAATCACACCCTGCACATGCACGCGACGATTGCGTTCGGCGCCACGGTGGTAATCGGCAGCTTCATGGTGATGGCCGACCTTGCCAGCGGGTTGTTGTCCGATCGCTTCGGCCGCAAGCCGGTGATGATTATCCCGTACGCGGCGATGATGCTGCTGGCGCTGCCGGCCTATCTCGCCATCGCGCACTTCCGCACGGCGGCGGCTTTGTTTGCCGCCAGCGCCGCATTGTCGGTGCTGCAGGGTTTGGGCGGCGGCCCGATGACCCTCTGGATCACGGAATCGCTGCCGCCTTCGTTGCGCTCCGGCGGCATCGGCGTGATTTATTCGGTGTCGATCGCCGTGTTCGGCGGCACCACGCAGTTGATGATTGCGTGGCTGATTGCGCTCACCGGCAATCCGCTCACGCCGGCGTGGTACATGGCGGCGGCGCTCGCCTGTGGTGTGATCGCGATGGCGATGGTGCGCGAAACCGCGCCGGTGAAAACGGGCAAGTGCAGGTGCACGGCAGCGGGGGGCCATAGATCATGACGCAAAGCATGCCATCCCAACAGAAGCTGAAGTTTCTTGACACGGCGCTCTACATGCTGGCGGTCGGACTCGGCATACGTTGGATCGCCGTGGCCGCAGCGGTCGGCCCGGCGTCGCTGCCCCTGTGGATCGTCGCGCTGTTCGTGTTCTTCCTGCCGCTGGCGGTGGCGACGGCGGAACTGACATCGCGCTACGAAGGCGAAGGTGGAATCTACCTCTGGGCGCGCGACGGCATCGGCCCGCTGGCGGGATTCATCTGCGGCTGGCTCTACTGGATTTCGCTCATGCCCTATTTTGCGGGCATCCTTTATTTCCTGGGCGGGTTGACCATTGCCGCGATCGGCGGCGATCCCAAGGACACGCTTCTCTACATCTCGATTTCCATTGCCATTTCGCTGCTGGTTACGGCGGTTCAGGTCGCCGGACTCAAATATGGCAAGTGGCCGCCAAACATCGGCATTATCGGCGGCTGGATCGTGGTGTTCGTCATTGTCGGCATGGGCGCGGTACTGGCCGCACAAGGCCGAAGCGCGACCGATTTCCATCACGCCTCCTTCGTCGCGCCGCTGAACTTCAACACCGCGATTCTGTGGGGCACGATTGTCTTTGCCTATGGCGGGATTGAGACGGCGGGCATGCTACGCAACGAGATCGAGGGCGGCATGCGCACCATCGTGCGCGCCTTCGCCATCGTGGGCGCGGGCTCGCTTTTCATCTACATTTTGGGCACGTCGTCGTTTCTCGTTATTCTGCCGCAGAGCGCGCTGACGCGGCTGGGCGGATTCCCGGATGCGCTGCGCATCGGCCTCGCTCATGTGGGGCTGGGCCGTTATGCGCCGGTGGTGATCGGCTTGTTCGCATTGTCGATGCTGGGCGCGTTGGTGGCGTGGTTCGGTGTCGGCGCGCGGCTTCCCTTCGCGGCGGGCATCGACGCGTTCCTCCCGCCGGTGTTCGCGCGGCGCAATCCGAAAACCGGCGCGCCGGTGCCGGCCATCCTTCTGCAATCCGCCCTGATGATCGCCATTGTGATCCTCAGCCAGGCGGGGTCGAGCGTCGCGGGTGCCTACGATTTCCTTGTCGCGATGGGCGTATTGGGCGCAACCATTCCGTATCTCTTCATGTTCTGGGTGCACATCAAAAGCGCGAACATGCCGAAAATTGCCGGCGCATGGGCGCCATTCGGCGGCCAGCGCACCACCCTGGTCCTGGGCTGGCTCGGCATGGTATCCTGCATCGTGGCCATCGTCTGCTCGATGGTGCCGAGTTCGTCCGATCCACATCCGCTTGCGGCTTTCCTCAAGATTGTGGTCGCGGCGGCGGCGATGATCGGCGTGGGATTGCTGTTCTACTGGCTCGCTGCCCGCCGCCGCAAAGCTCTCGCGCTCGCCCCGGCGGAGTAGGGATGTAGAGGGTTTGCCGGAATTGCTCGATTCCCATGCGCGGCCAGCGGATTCGGGAGGCAGTATCTGGAAAGGCTAAACCCCCCGAGGCAGTTACGCGGGAGGAATAGCTGCGGTCATTACTTTGGGAATTGCAGCTCAGTATTCGCCGGCGCGGACGGCGTCGAGTTTCGCCTGCAGATAGGCGCGGTGGGAATCCGTCAGCGTGCCGCCGTCGGCCGCCTGCAGCTTCAGGCCTTCCGCGCGGATGGCGAGAATGGCCTCGTGCCGGCGCAGCGGCTGCGCGTGCGCCGCGATCGGCGCGGCAATGGCGCCGGCCGCCGCGGGAAGCGCCAGCGCGGGCGCGGAAATAAGGAACGGCGCCGCCAGCAATCCGGATATGGTTCGGGTTTTCACGTTCGGCTCCTCCGTTCGCGTCTCTCGGCCTCACGTAAGGTTCGCATTTGCCGCCTTCAAGGTGGCGGCTTCGCGGATTCCAGATGAAAAATTCGCGAGGAACGCGGCTGAATCGCCGCTGCGGCCTTGCCGATCCGCGCGGAGACCGCCATGCCAATCAAACGCAACGGCTCGCAAGGCGCGAGCAAGGGACCTGAGGAGTTTTTCACCCGGAATGTGCGCATCGAGCCGCTGGTGCATCTGCATGGCGGGCCGGCGCCGGTGCGCCGCTTTCTGCCGAAATTGATCGACCTGATTTTCGAGCGGAAGATCGACCCCGGCAAAGTGTTCGATCTCAACTTGCCGCTGGACCAGGTGGCGGAAGGTTATCGCGCCATGGACGAGCGCCGCGCCATCAAGGCATTGCTGCGGCCGTAACGCCGTGGATTAGTTTCCCGCTTCGGTGCGCGGCTAACCGATCGAGAAGCTGCTGACGGTGCCGTCCGGGCCGAGCTTCACGGAAAACGGCAGCTGTGCGCCGGGGCCAAACTGCATCGCATAATCGTACCAGGTGTCCTTCGCATCCTTGCGAATGCCCTTGAAGATTTCGCCGGTCGGCGCGCCATACGGACCGAAGGCAGTGGCGAATTTGCTACCGGCACCGCCGGCCAGCTTGCTTTTTAGGCGCGCACCGAAGCGTGCGTAATCCTTGCCCGTCTGCAATTCGCGGAAGGCTTCGCGCACGGTTCGTGTGACGGCGGCGCTCTCGTTCGGCGCGGGACTCAAGGCTTTTGCAGCGATAGCCGGATAGAGATCGGCGAACACCACATTGGTCAGCGCTTCGCCGGCTTCCGGCGTACTGTCGCCCAGATTTGTGAAGGCGATGATGCGAACATTCTGCCGCGGGAAATATTCATCCGCCGTGGTGAAGCCCTGCGAACCGCCGGTGTGGCCGATGCGCGGCTGTCCGTACACGGAATCGACGAAAAGGCCGAAGCCATAATTGGCGCTGCCATTCTTGCCGGTCATGAAGGGCGTCGTCATGTCGCGATAGCTTGCCGCTGATACGATTTTGCCGCCGCGCAACGCCGCATCCCATTTCGCGAGATCGCCGAGAGTGGAAACGAGAAAGCCGGCGGAATTGCCCCAGCTCGCATCGATCACCGGCGCGCGCTCCAGCCTGCCATCGACGTGCCAATAGCCGGTTGCCATCCGCGGCAGGCGGCTTTCGTCCGCGGTTGTGTAGGTGTCGCTCATGTGCAGCGGACGGAGAATGTGGTTGTGCAGATAGTTCCAGTAAGATTCGCCGGAGACTTTCTCGATGACCTTGCCCAGCAGAAGATAGCCGGTGTTCGAATAGGACCATTTGCTGCCCGGTGGAAAATCCAGCGGCAGTTTTGCGACGCGCGCGATCAGATCGCGATAGGCGATCGGGTGCGCGGCCAAACGGCCAATCTCCTTCCATGGGCCATCCAGATAATCGTGCAGGCCGCTGGTGTGCGTGAGGAGCTGGCGCAAAGTGACTTCTCTGGCGTGCGGCGCATCCGGCAGATAGTCCGACAGCGGCCGGTCGATCTTGAGCTTTCCCTCTTCCTGCAGCTGCATAATGCAGGCCGCGGTGAACTGTTTGGTGATCGAACCGATTTCGAAGAACGTATCCGCGCGGACGGGCAGGCGATGCGTGAGATCCCGCACGCCAAACGCGCGGGTGTAAATGATGTGCCCGTCATGGATGACCATGACAGCCGCACCGGGCACCCGGTAATGGCGCATCGCTTCGGTGACATCGTGATCGACTTTCGTGGAAAGCGGCGGCGGTGGCTTGTCGGCTGGCGCCGCCGCGGCAGTACCCGCCGCCATCAGCAAGACCAGAAAGCCCAGTAACGGTCCACGCGCCACAGACACGAGACGCCTCTTTCAATAATTCCAAATACGGCTATATTTTGAATTATCGGAAAACGCAAGCCATGACAAAAAAGCACTTCCTCACCGGCAAGCAGCTCGAAAGCCTGACCTCTCCCGTCCGGCTCGCTATCGTTCAGCGGCTGGAGATCGACAGGGAGGCGACGGCGCGCGAGATCGCCGGGCGCCTCGGCCGGCCGGTCACGTCGCTTTATCATCATCTCAGACAGCTTCAGGATGCCGGTGTGCTGCGCGTGGTGGCGGAACGCAGGGGCGCAAGGCGGCCGGAAGCCGTGTACGCATTGTTGGCGGAATACCTTTCATCCGCGCAAACGGTGAAAACCCCGCGCGGCCGGAAGACCTATGCGCGCGCGGCCGCCCGCGTGGCAGACGCCGGCGCACGCGCCTTCTCAGCCGCTGTCGCGCACGGCACGCCGCGCTTCGAGGGAGACGCCCGCAACGCAATGGTGCGGTATTATCTTCTCCGCGCGGACAGGCAGAAACTTGCCGAACTCAACCAACTGCTCGCCAAACTGGAAGACGCCGCAACACATTCCAGCGACGGCGGCGAAGAGATCCAGCTAACGGTCCTGCTCTCTCCTTGCGGGAGATGAGCCAGCGTTTCGCGCCAGCCATGCCATAGCTTCTGCTTGTGAATTTCCATCCCGCCCTACCGTGATCGGTTGCCTTGG
>JAICVV010000241.1 GCA_025935155.1 Alphaproteobacteria bacterium | reverse complement strand
TGATACGTGCGCGCGAGCAGCTTCGCCGTCGTCTCACCGACATGGCGAATGCCAAGCGCGTTGATAAAACGGTCCAGCGGAATTTCGCGCCGGCGATCGATGGCTTCGAAAAGCTTGCGGGCGCTCTGCTCGCCCCAGCCCTCGCGCGCCATGATCGCCTTCTCGCCGGCACCGTAGCGTTTCTCCAACAGAAAAATGTCAGCCGGCTCCTTGATCAGCCCGTCCTCGTGGAAGGCGATAATGTGCTTCTCGCCCATCCCTTCGATATCGAAGGCGTTGCGCGACACGAAATGCCGGAGCCGCTCCACTGCCTGCGCGGGGCAAATCAACCCGCCGGTACAGCGCCGCGCAGCTTCGGCCTCACCGGTTTTCTCATCGACCTCGCGCACGGCGTGGCTGCCACAGGCGGGACACTTGTCCGGAAATTTGTACGGCCTTGCGCCCTTCGGCCGCTTCTCCAGAATGACGCGCACGATCTGCGGGATGACATCGCCGGCGCGCTGCACCACGGCAGTGTCGCCAATGCGGACATCCTTGCGCGCGATCTCATCCTCGTTGTGAAGCGTGGCATTCTGCACCACCACACCGCCAACAGTGACGGGCTTGAGCTTGGCAACCGGTGTCAGCGTGCCGGTCCGGCCGACCTGAATGTCGATATCCTGAAGCACGGTTTCCGCCTGCTCGGCAGCAAATTTGTGCGCGATGGCCCAACGCGGGCTGCGCGAGACGAATCCGAGACGCTCCTGCGATTTCAGATCGTCGACCTTGTACACCACGCCGTCGATGTCATAGCCGAGGCTGGCGCGTTTACTCTCCAGATCGCGATAAAAATTCAACATGTCTTCTGCCGTGTGGCAGCATTTCGTCAGAGGGTTGACGCGAAAGCCCCACTCTCTGAAGACCTGCAGCATGCCCCATTGCGTAGCGGCTGGGAGCTTGCTTGCTTTACCCCAGGCATAGGCAAAAAAATTGAGGGCCCGCGACGCGGTGATGGCCGGATCGAGCTGGCGCACAGAGCCGGCCGCCGAATTGCGCGGATTGGCGTAGAGCGGCTTGCCTTCCTGTTCCTGCCGCCTGTTGAGCGCCGCGAAATTTGCGTGCGTTATGTAAACTTCGCCGCGCACCTCCATGATGTCCGGCGCGCGGCCGTGCAGCCGCAACGGAATATCCCTCAGGGCGCGCAGATTGGCGGTGATGTCTTCGCCTTCGCTGCCGTCGCCGCGCGTGGCGCCCTGTACGAACACGCCGTTCTCATAGCGCAACGAGGCCGAAAGCCCGTCGATTTTCGGCTCTGCCGTGAAAGCGAGTTCCACATTCTCTTTCAAACCGAGGAAGCGGCGCACGCGTCCCACGAAATCGGTGACATCCCCATCGCTGAAGGCATTGTCGAGCGACAGCATGGGTACGCGATGCACCACCTTGGCGAACTTCTCGCTGGGCTTCGCACCGACACGGTGGCTTGGGCTGTCGGCGCGCACCAGTTCCGGAAAGCGCGCCTCGATCGTGGCGTTGCGCCTCCGTAGGTCATCATAAGCTGCATCGGAAACGGTCGGCGCATCGTCGAGGTAGTAGCGCCGGTCGTGCACGGCGATTTCATTCGCCAGCCATTCGAGCTCCTTTGCCGCGTCCGCTTTGGAAAGCGCGCTGGCAGGTTTTCGCGCGGGCGCTGTCATGCGCGTTTGCGAGCGGATGGTGGGCTCTGCGCCTCGGCCAGAAGGCGGCGCGCGGCCGCGCGCGCTTCTTCCGTCACCGCCGCGCCGGACAGCATACGGGCGAGTTCTTCGATGCGTTCTTCGGCCGACAGGAGCTGCACTTCCGTGCGGTCCCCCTCGCGTGCGATCCGGAAATGGCGCTCGGCGCGTGCCGCCACCTGCGGCGCATGCGTGACGAGCAGCACCTGGGTGGTGCGAGCGAGCCGCTGCAGCCGCTCGCCCACAGCATCCGCCACCGCCCCACCCACGCCCCGATCCACTTCATCGAACACCAGCGCCGCCGGCGGGCTTGCTTCCGAAAGCGCAACCTTCAGCGCGAGCGAGAATCGCGCCAGTTCGCCGCCAGAGGCAATTTTGGTGAGGGCGCCGAACGGCGCATCCGCCATGGTCGCGACTTCAAAGGCGACGCGCTCCAAGCCGTTCGCACCCGCTTCTTCTTTCGCAAGCGGCTCCAGCGAAACCCGGAATTTTGCATTGTCCAGCTTCAATGGCACGAGTTCACCGGCAACCGCGCTTTCCAATTCCTGCGCCGCCTTTCGCCGCAGAATCGAGAGCCTGCCTGCAGCGTTCAAGAAGCTTGCGTGCGCTGCAGCCGTCTGCGCGTCCGCTTCTTTCAACGCAAGACCGCTGTTGCCAAGTGTGTCCAGCTTCTGCTGCGCGTCGGCGAGCACGCACGGAAGATCGTCTGCCGCAACACTGTATTTGCGCGCCGCAGCGCGTAGCGCGAACAGCCGCTCTTCCTTTTTGTCGAGTTCGCCCGCATCCACATCCAGGCGCGAGAGGAGCGCCTCAAGCTCGCGCCGGGCTTCTTCCGCGAAAGCAAAGGCCTGTTCGAGTCCCCGTTCCGCGGAAGGCTGCCGCGCCTCCTCCTGCAGCCGCGACAGCCGCTTCAGCGCCGCGGCAAGCGCGGACTCCGCACCGTGATCGCCGCCAAGGATATCGATAGCTGCAGAAATCTCTTCCGAAATGCGGCTCGCGTTCATCAGTAGCGCGCGTTCGCTTGCCAGCCGTTCTTCCTCTCCCGCGTTTGGAGACAGCACTTCCAATTCGTCGACGGTGTGGCGCAGATACGCAGTGTCCGTTGCGGCGGTTTCGGCCATCGCGCGCAACGAAGCCGCATGGTCTCGCAGCCGCCCGTACTCGGCGAACAACTCAGCCGTCTTCGCCGCCGCCACCTCGTTCCTGCCGAATGCGTCCAGCAGCTTGCGGTGAGTCGAGTTGTCGAACAGCCCGCGGTCGTCCGCCTGTCCGTGAATTTCAACCAGCGACGTCCCGATTTCCCGCAAAAGGCCTACGCCAACCGTCTCGTCGTTGACGAAACCGCGTGTCCGCCCATCCACCGCGATGGTCCGGCGAAGAAGTACCTCGCTTTCGGAAGGAATCCCGTTCTCCACGATAAGCGCGCGCACGGCGTGTTTACGGGGCAGTTCGAAAATTGCAGACGCTGAACCCTGCTGCGCGTCCGGACGCACACTTGACCGCGCGCCCGCGCGTGCACCAGCCGCGAGTCCCAAAGCATCCAGAAGGATGGATTTTCCGGCACCGGTTTCGCCTGTCAACACATTCAGGCCGGGCGTGAACTCCAGTTCGACGTCCTCAATCAGGACGAGATCGCGAACCCTGAGAGTCGCCAGCACGATGCGACGCCTAGACGGGGGACCGGAAGAGCTTCGATATCCACGAGGCGGGATTGGCATCCGGCTTCATGTTGTGCGCCACAAGCAGATCGTAGGAATCCTGGTACCAGCGGCTGCCGGGATAGTTTGCACCCAGCACGGCGGCAGCCGTTTTCGCCTCGTCGTACACGCCCAGCGCATAATAGGCTTCTGTCAGCCGCTCCAGCGCCTCTGCAATCTGCGGCGTGCGCTGATAGCGCTCCACCACGACACGGAAGCGGTTGATCGCGCCGATGTAGTCACCTTTGTGCAGGTAATAGCGCCCCACAGCCATCTCCTTGCCGGCCAGATGGTCCTGCGTGAGATCGATCTTCAACAGCGCGTCGCGCGCGTATTCCGTGTTCGGAAATCGCTGCACCACATCTTCCAGCGCTGTGAGGGCTTGCTCTGTGTTCGTCTGATCGCGCCCCACGTCCACGATCTGCTCGTAGAGCGACATGGCCTTGAGGTAGAACGCATAGGCCACTTCCGGACTGCCGGGATGAAGCTGGATGAATTGATCGGCGGTGGAGATTGCATCCTGGTACTTGTTCGCCTGATACGAACAGAATGCGCTCATCAGCATGGCCCGGCGGGCCCAAATGGAGTAGGGGTGCTGACGTTCCACTTCGTCGAATTGTTTGGCCGCCTCGGCCCACGAACCGTCCCTGATCCTCTTCCAGGCGTCGGCATAAATCTGCTCGACGGGGCGCTCGACATATTTCGCGTCGTTATCGTCGCCGCCGCCATTGTTGCTGTCAAAAATGGAGCAGGCCGAAAGTGCCAGGGCAC
>JAICVV010000329.1 GCA_025935155.1 Alphaproteobacteria bacterium | reverse complement strand
TGGTCAAAGCCACCGGCACCGGCGCCTGGGCAGGCCAGGACGGTAAGCTCGCTTACGCCATTGATGGCGGCTGGCGCTTCTATGCGCCGTTCGAAGGTCTTACGGCCTATGTCGCCGATGAAACGAAGCTCATCTTCTACAACGGCTTGGCGTGGACGGATTTCGTCAGCGCGGTGCCGCTGGAGAACGTGCCGCTGCTGGGCGTCAATGCCACCGCCGATTCCACCAACAAGCTCACCGTCGCCAGCGCCGCGGTGCTGTTCGACAACATCGGCAGCGGTGTGCAGGCGAAGCTCAACAAGAACGCCGCCGGGGACACCGCCTCGCTGCTGTATCAAACGAACTTCTCGGGCCGCGCGGAAATCGGCCTGACCGGCGACGACAATTTCCATTTCAAGGTCTCGCCGGACGGCAGCACCTTCTACGAAGCGCTCATCCTCAACCGCAACACCGGCTCGCAGCTGTTGAAACACGTCGACATCAGCGGTGCGACCACACTGGGGGCGATGCATCTCGGCCGTTTGGTTCGTAGCGACGCGAGTGGCGGCGCCTTCAACGTGACCTTGCCGGCAAGCGCCGACGCGGATGACTGGGTGATCGTGCGCAAGAAGGATTCCTCCACCAATCGTATCACCCTGAAGGACAACGCAGGCAACGATGTTGCATGGCTTTCTGCACAATATGACGAAGCGATGTTCGCCTTCTGGGACGGCGCGTGGATACCCGTGCGCTGGAATATCGCGCCGCTCAATCAGGTGTTCACCGCCAACGGTACCTACACCAAGCCTCCGCTCGCCAAGACCATCGATGTGCTCGCCATCGCCGGCGGCAACGGCGGCGGTTCGGGTCGCCGCGGTGCGGCGGGTTCCGTGCGTTCGGGCGGCTCCGGCGCGCCTGGCGGCAGCGTCGTCAACATCGCGCTGCCTGCCGCGCCGGTGAATGCAACCGAAGCCATCATCGTCGGCACAGGCGGCGCAGGTGGCGCTGCGGTCACGGCCGACAACACCAGCGGCAATGCGGGATCCACCGGCGGCGCCAGCCAGTTCGGCACCACGCCCTACGTCACAGCGACAAATCAGAATACCGCCATTGGCAACGGCGGCGGCACGGCTGTCGCGCAGGGCCAATCGAACACGCAGGATTCCAACTACGGAACGCCCGGTTCCGGCGGCGCATCGGCCATTAACGCGGGCGGCAACAATGGCACCGTGGGCGTTACCGGTTCAGGCGGCGCGGGTGGCAGCATCAGCAATGCCGATGTCATGCTGGCGAGCGGCAACGGGAGCGCCACCGCACCGCTGATGAAATCGGTGGGGCAGGCATCCGGCGGCGGCAACGGTGTCAACGGCAGCAACGGCAATTCCATCGCCGACAGCAACTACTACATCGGCGGCGGTGGAGGCGGTGGCGGCGGCGCAAACACCGCAGGTGCAGCTGGAAACGGCGGCAACGGCGGCGTGCCCGGCGGTGGTGGCGGAGGCGGTGGCGCGTCTCTGAACGGCAATGCATCCGGTGCAGGCGGCACGGGCGGGCGCGGCGAAGTCCGTGTCACGGCGTATTTCTAGGTTCCTCCCCTGCGAAGCGGGGGAGGGGGACCGCCGCAGGCGGTGGAGGGGCAGGCATTCCCCCCCTCCACTTCGCTCATTTCATTCGCTCAGCACCTCCCCCGCGAACGGGGGAGGAAAGGACGCATCATGTTTCAACTCGCGCACTTCTCGCGCGTGGAATGGGATTCCGCGCGCTGGCCGCATTTCAGCCCACACGAACTTGCCTGCCATTGCTGCGGCGAGATGTGCGTGTGGCCGGAAGCGCTCAACGCCGCGGAACGATTGCGCGGCGCGATGGCCGCGCCCCTCATTATCAACTCAGGACACCGCTGCGCGCTGCACAACGCGCGCGTGGGCGGGGCGCCGTTATCGCTGCACAAGCAACTCGCTTTCGATGTCGCGCTGAGCGGTCACGATCCCGCGCAACTCGCACATGCGGCGCATCGAAGCGGTTTCCGCGGCTTCGGCTACGGCAACACGTTTCTTCACCTCGACACACGCGCGCACGCCGCGCGCTGGTTCTATGGCAACAGGAGTAAACTGAAATGGGCATCCTTGGGCATCTTCTAGGCTGCGGAATCTCCGCAGGCGCCGGTGGCATCTTTGGTCTTATCGGCAATCTCGCGACCAAAACCTTCGGTTATCTGGAGTCGAAACAGTCCTTCGCCGCGAAGCAGGCGGAATGGACGCACGAAACCGAACTGCTGAAGCTGCAATCGCAATGGCGCCAGCCGGAAACGGAATCTGCGCCGCCGCTGGCGCTCACCTCATCGTGGAGCGGCCTGCTCTCCAGCGTGGCGGCGGAAGGCGCGCTGCCATCCTCGTACAAATGGGTGAATGCGGCGCGCGCGCTGGTGCGGCCGCTGCTCACGCTGGGATTGTCCGCAGTGCTGGCCGCAGCGTTCTTTTCGATGGCGCCAGACGACACTGCGCGCGCCTATGTGATCGACAGCCTGGTGTTCGCGGCGGTGACGGCAATCGTCTGGTGGTTCGGCGACCGCGCCCCGCCACGAAAGCGGTGAGATGTCCGGGCGGATGGACTATATGGAAGCGGCGCTGGACGCGCTCGCAGTGGTGATGCCCGGCGAGCAACCGCTCCGTATTGTGCTGCAAAGGATCCTGACCGTGGTGTGCTTCGGCTGGATCGACGATCGCGATCCAACACCGGCCGATTTCCTGCATCTCGAAGCGGCGCTGAAAGAGGCAGTCGCGGCCGCATGAGGATTGACACGACTG
>JAICVV010000395.1 GCA_025935155.1 Alphaproteobacteria bacterium | reverse complement strand
GTCGGCGGCTCGGACCTCACCAAACCGGGCGTAACGATCCAGGAGATGAAAGACCTGTGGAATTACTGCACGAACAAGAATGACAACACCGACATTTGCAAAGCGATGCGCACGGTTAACGACCTGTTCCAGAAAAATTATGCGAAATACCAGACCATGGATTGCGAGCACGTCAAGCTGACGGACGATTTGTTGATCCGCCACGTCTACGGCTGGGTGGAATTCAACGAGCACTGCAAGAACGCCTTCGCCAACCAGCTGAAGGACACACCCAATGTGGACTACGCGGCGGTGCAGCGGACCTACATCCATGATCTGCAATACGCGCCCAATGGCGAGTTCAATCCCTATGTGCAGCTGATCCACAACACAGATTTTCTGGGTATGAAGGCGTACGCGTTCTCTATCGACGACGCCGTCGGCAACATGAACGAGCTGGGCGATGGCGTGATCGTGGCGGTAGGCGGCAGCGAGGGGCTGGAAAACAAGCGCCCGTTCGATCCCAGCAAGAAGATCAGCGTCAATCTGGGGGGGACACAAAAGGGCTTCCCGAAATGGACTTCCTACGGCATTTGCAGCAAGAAGCCGGCGCAGGACCTCAATCCGGAATTTACCAGCTTCGCCATCTACAGCGTGGATTATCCCTGCACGATCACCGTGGCAGACAGCGACAACAAGCTCTACCAGTTCACCATCAAGAATGAGCCGCCCGATCCAAAAATTGTCCGTTGCGCCAAAAGCACGACGCCCGAATGGTGCGAGGCCGCGGCCCAACATGTAAAGCACGACAAGGTCATCGGTTGGGTGATCGAAACGCAGGGCACGACACAATAAGAACAAGAAAGAGGAGAGAAAAATGGATCGCAGATCGCTTCTCAAACTGGCCGCGCCTGCCGGCGTTGCTGCCTTAGGCTTTGGCGGCGATGCGCTGGCAGGCACGCCGCCCGCCTTCGATCGGGTGGAGCGGCAGCTTGCGAAGTTCCGCGAGCTGCCCGGAACGCCGAGCTACGTGATCGACGTGGGCGGCCCTGTGAAATACCGCGCTGCTTACCAACAGGACACACGGATGTTCGCAGCCAGCGCCACCAAGACTTTTATCCTCGCTACCTACCTGCAAAAGGTCGAAGCGGGGCTGCTGTCCGAAGATGAGAAGCTGCCGCTCAGCAACGATGTCCGCTCGCTGGGAAGCCCGGTCTTCATCGATCTTTCCGGCGAAGTCCACGCCCGCCACGTCCTCGAAGCGATGATCAGCCACAGCGACAACACCGCGACTGACATGGCGCTCGCCCGTGTCGGCGCGAACAAGGTGCGCGCGTTCATCGCGGAAGCCGGTCTAGCGGTGACGCAAATCCCGGATTCCACCCGCATCATGGCGTCGTACTTTGCAGGCGCGCCTTATGGGGTCGACGAGGGCTGGAAGGGCATGAAACGGCTGAAAAAGGGTCATCTCTTCGGGAAACCCCGTAGCGCATTGAATCGAAAGTCCACGATGGCCAGCACCGCAGGTGAGTTTGCGTCCTACTACAGGCGCGCCATGCGGGGAGAATTCTTCCAGTCGCCGGATACGCTGACCGAATTCAAGCGCATCCTCGCAACCAGCGACCTCATCCTGCAAATCGCGCCGCCGGACACACCGATCTACGGCAAGAGCGGCAACGCCACGTGGGAGGATTTCAGCACCCGCTGCCTCGCCGGGCAGATGGTCGTGAACAAATCGGCCGTAACCTTCGCTTTTATCCTGAATTGGGAGCAGGGCGATGTGGGCCACGTCGTCGCGACAATGTTCGATATCATGCGCGGCGTCATGCGCGAGATTAAGAAAGCGGTGAGCTGACGCGAAAGGTTTGTTGTGCGAAGGAGCTACTCCACAATCTGCACGATCCGGCGGGTGTAGGGCTCCACGAACACCACCTTGCCGCCGGCGGTGAAGTATTCGTAGTTCCGCACCTCCGGCACCTTGGCCACCATTCCGAGCGGCACCGGTGTCAGCTGAAGTGCGTCAGGAACTGTGGCGCCAAGCTCCAGCGGGACGGTGACGGTCACCGGCCGCACATGCTCGGTGACCACATATTCCTGGATGATTTGGCCATGGCCGGGCTCGATGGTCAGAACCTTCGAGCCCTGGGCAAAGGCGGGCACCGCAAGCAGGAATGCCGCTGCAGCCGCTATCGGAACGGTTCTCATAACTTTCCCCTGAGCAATGCGCCGGAGATAACGGTCTGGGCTTTTCCCCAGTTCCGTTAT
>JAICVV010000252.1 GCA_025935155.1 Alphaproteobacteria bacterium | reverse complement strand
CCGGATGGACCACGCTGCGCCTGCGTGAGCTCCTCGACGAGAGGGAAGTTTTGGTCTTCCGCGACCGCAATGCGCTGACGATCAATATCACCAAAGGCTATGCGGTTTCGCTGGCGCTGATTGAAGCGCCTTCGCCCGGACTCTATCTGTATCCGCAACATTACATGGCCAGAAACGTCGGCCGTGTGCCGGTGAGGGTTCGCCGCTATACCCCAGACCGGCCAACGCAGAGCGACATCTACGATCCGGCGGTGCGGTTGGTTCTCCGCGATGAATTCTCGCTTCGGCCGGGCGAATCGCTTGAGCGAAACGGGCACACCGATGTGCTCGACTGGGCATCGGAAGGCGGGGTTGGTCACATCCTCCGGCTGCATTCGGAATCGCTGGGCAATTACGAATGGAGCTTCGACCGCGAAACGCTGGCGCCGAAAGGCGTCACGGTTCTCGACAGCTTCTCGAGCCAGATGACGACCGCCATGCAGATGCTCGCAACGCTGGGCGCGCCGCTCGATCCTGGCTTTGTCGAAAGAGGCCTGAACTCTGAATATTTCCACGTCCGATGGGAGACGCTGAAGACGATCGGCCAGATCGCGCCGGAACGGACTGCCGAAACCCTGGAGCGGTTGAAAAGCGATCCGCACCCGTCCATTCGCGGGGCGGTGGAAAAGACGCTGCAGATGAACCACGGCAACGCAAGCGCAGGTGCCTGACAATGGCCTTTTCGTACCAGGCAAAGGAAATCGCCGCGCCAATCGAGGTCGAGGATCTGATCGAGTCTGTCAGAAAGGCCTACAGGGGTGACGGTGTCGAGGCGATGCACGCCGTCGCCGGGAAGCTTCAGTCGCTGGCGGCGAACCGCGAATACCTTCGCGATGCCCTCATCGCCAAACTGGAGCGCATCGCAGGCGAGCAGAATCTGGTCAGCTTTGCACCGCAGTCTTTTATCATCCACCGGGCGCCGCCATTTTCGCTCCGTCTGAATCTGTGGCTGCCGCCGGCCGGTAGCGCCCGCAAGATCGCCCAGGAGGCACGCGTCTATTCGTACGATCAGGCGCACGATCACAATTTCACCCTGCTCACGGTCGGCGCAGGCGGCCCGGGCTATAAAACACGGATTTTCGAATACGACATCGAGTCCATTCAGGGGTATGGGGGCGAGCATGTCGAAATGCAGCATCTGGAGGACACGATGCTGCCGATGGGCAAGGCGATGATTTACCGGCCGCACCGCGACATTCACGTGCAGCTTCCTCCCGAAGCGCCGTCCATGTCGCTCAATCTCCTTATCGAGGAGAAGGAGATCGTAGAAACGCCGCAATACTATTTCGACCTCGCAACGAGTTCTGTAGTCCCGATGAACGACAACGAAATCGGCCGGCGGGTGAGCTTCCTGGAATCCGTGGGGCACTTCGCCGATGAAAGCTGCGCCTCGTTGCTTTTCGATGTCGCGCGGCAGCACCGCAATCCGGAGGTCCGCGCCGGCGCATTGCATGCGATCCGCACCGGCTTTCCCGGGCGTCAGCCGGAGGTTGAATCTATCGCGCGGGCGGACGGTCATCCGCTTGTGCTTCGCGAATTGCGCGATCCCGAAGCGGCGCACGCCTAGCCTATCGCAGGCATCGCTTACGGTAGAACGATCATACAGGCCTGGATTGCGGCCCCGTGGATCACGATTCGATTGACAAAACCATTGCGTGCCGCAATGGCAAGTGGCCGGCGCAGATGGTGGTGGGCCAGCGCGCCAAGAGCAACGGAGGATTTTAACGATGGCTGACGGACAGAACTCCGGCGCAGGCGCGCTGGCGAAAAAAGCGGTACGGCGGGCGATGGCCGCAGCCCTGGTGCTGGGCGCCACTGCGCTCTTCATCGGGACCGCTTCAGCCCAGACCGGATACGTCGGAATTCTGGGCGGAGGTCCGATTTACAAGCGCAACCTTACGAATATCCGAGAGCTCAAGAACGCGGGGTTCAACGAGTTGATCGTGTGGAGCGTCGAGGTAAACGCGAGCGGCGATCTCAACCTCAACGGCGAATTCCCGCTGACTTCAGGCGGCAAATATATTGGCGATCAGACGTGGCCGAAATTCGCGCACGATCTGAGGAACATCAAAACAGGTGCCGTGACGCGCGTTACCCTCAGCATCGGCTCGTCCAATTTCGGCGATTGGGAAAACATCAAGGCGCTGGTGGATGCGCAGGGCACGGGAAGAAAGAGCATCCTGTACAAGGATTTCGCCGCGATCGCGGCAGCATTGCCGGTCGACGCAATCGATTTCGACGATGAGAACGGCTACGATAGCGAATCCACGGTCAAGTTTGCGCTGATGCTCGGCAAGCTCGGCTTCCACGTAACAATGAATCCGTACACGAATTCCAATTACTGGACATCGGTTGTTTCGCAAATCAACGGCCAGATGCCCGGTCTGGTGGACGGTATCCATCTCCAGACATTCGCCGGCGGCGCTGGCAACAACCCTTGCTCCGGTTGGGACTTTGGGGGCGTGCCGGTGTTTCCAGGCCTGTCCGATCAACCCTCGGCACCGCCGTACTTGACGCCGCAGCAGGCCAAGGGCGCCCTGCAGAACTGGCATACCCAGTGTGGAATCACGGGCGCCTGGCTGTGGATCTTCGATCAGATCCAGGGAACGAAGCAGGTGAAACAGTATGCCCGTGCAATGACCAAGGGCGTGAGCGATACGGCACCGGGCAAGTAGCCCGCCGCCTGCTTACAACCGGAGCATCAGGCTTCCCGCGGTGCTCCGGCCGCCCGCTGACAGCATCGACCGAACAGGGTGGCGGACAGGGAGGGATTCGAACCCTCGAGACGGCTCGTCACCGTCTACGCACTTTCCAGGCGCGCGCCTTCAGCCTCTCGGCCACCT
The DNA here is from genome assembly GCA_025935155.1 of Alphaproteobacteria bacterium. Classification (GTDB taxonomy): domain Bacteria; phylum Pseudomonadota; class Alphaproteobacteria; order Micropepsales; family Micropepsaceae; genus Rhizomicrobium. The sequence goes on along the minus strand of JAICVV010000252.1, from coordinate 1,110 downwards.
GTCCATCAGAAGGGGCGCGAATATAGCCACAAGGCCCCGCGCCGCAACCCGCAGGCGGGCGGCCGCTTGAACCGAGGCTGCCCACTGCCATATGCGAATGATGCCGCTTGCGCATCCGCGAGGCTGCGAGTTCCTGTATGCATGGTCCCCTGCCTGCCATTATTCTCGAAGATGTCCGGCTCACGCTCACAGGCGCTGCCGGTCCCATAAACATCCTGTCTGGCGTTTCGCTGGCTGTCTCGACAGGCGAAGCTGTCGCGCTGACAGGACCGTCCGGTTCCGGCAAGTCATCGGTGCTGATGGTGGCAGCGGGACTTGAACCATCCACTTCGGGCCGCGCGGTCATCGCCGGAGAAGATATCACGCGGCTCGGCGAAGACGCGCTGGCGCGCTTCCGGCGCCGCAATGTCGGAATCGTATTTCAATCCTTTCATCTCATTCCCACGATGACAGCGCTGGAAAATGTGGCCGTGCCCCTGGAGCTCGCAGGCACTCCCGATGCGTTCGAGCGCGCCCAGGCCGAACTGGAGACAGTGGGATTGAGCGCGCGAGTCGATCATTATCCCTCACAGCTTTCCGGCGGTGAGCAGCAGCGCGTGGCGCTCGCCCGCGCCATGGCACCGCGGCCGAAAGTGCTCTTCGCAGACGAGCCCACTGGCAATCTCGACACGGAGACCGGTGCTGCGATTGCCGATCTGTTGTTCGGGCTTCAGGCCCGCGCGCGTACGGCCCTGTTTCTTGTGACGCATGAAGAAGCATTGGCGCGGCGCTGTCATCGCATTCTGCGGCTGCAGGATGGGCGCATCGTGGCCGATGAGCGCGTGAGCGCATGACGGCACTCGTGCTTGCGGCGCGGTTTGCCCGCCGCGAATTGCGCAGCGGCTTTTCAGGTTTCCGGATCTTCTTTGCCTGCCTGGTGCTGGGCGTGGCGGCGATTGCCGGCATCGGATCGGTGGCACAGGCGTTGCTCACGGGATTGGCCGTGCAAGGCCGCGAGCTGCTCGGCGGCGATGTCTCTGTCGAGCTGGTCCATCGCGCAGCCACCCCGCAAGAGCTGACTTTCCTCTCGCGCTACGGCCGCGTTTCGGAAGCGATCTCCATGCGCGCTAT
>JAICVV010000417.1 GCA_025935155.1 Alphaproteobacteria bacterium | reverse complement strand
TGGCCACCATGCGAAGGCGCGTGCTGTGGCCGCGCTGGAGGAACGGCTTTTCGTACACGGTCTCGGGCGGCCGTTCGGAATGAGGCAGGCGTGCGTCCATCAGCGCGTCCCGGCTAAGCATAGCGCAAAAGCCGGGCTCTCTCGCCGGATCTGCTGTTTTGCGCGCTTGCGTACAAAATCTGCGGAGAGCGTGGACAGGACAGGCATAGGCGAAGTCCGGCTGGGGCGGGGCATACCTTGCAGGGCCGCCGCTTTGCAAAGCGTAAGGCGTGGTTGCGGCGCCGGTTCCCGGTTAATCCTTCGTCACAATCGGTTGAAAAGACAGGATAAGCGCCCGGATCGGCGCGATTGCCCCTGACACGGCGCCCATATATAAGCGCCCGCTTTCCCGAAATCGCGACCCCATGGATATCCGCAACATCGCCATCATTGCCCATGTCGACCATGGGAAAACCACCCTGGTGGACCAGCTGCTGCGGCAATCCGGCTCCGTGCGCGACAATCAGCACATGGAGGAGCGGGCGCTCGACTCCAATGACCTGGAGCGCGAGCGCGGCATCACCATCCTCGCCAAATGCACCAGCGTGGAATGGGAAGGCACCCGCATCAACATTGTGGACACCCCCGGCCACGCCGATTTTGGCGGTGAGGTGGAGCGCATTCTCTCCATGGTGGATGGCGTGGTACTGCTGGTGGACGCGGCGGAATCCGTCATGCCGCAAACCAAATTCGTGCTGTCGAAGGCGCTGAAGCTGGGGCTGAAGCCGATCGTCGTGATCAACAAGATCGATCGTCAGGACGCGCAGCCGAAGGAGACGCTCGAAAGCATCTTCGATTTGTTCCTCGCGCTCGAGGCCAATGACGATCAGCTGGATTTTCATGTTCTTTACGCATCGGGCCGCAACGGCTGGGCGGTCGCCGAGCTTTCGGATGATCGTCTCGATTTGTCGCCTTTGTTTGCCCGAATTGTCGCAGATGTTCCCAAGCCGAAGCCTTTGGCCCATGCGGGGGATGAATTTCCCTTCACGATGCTGGTGACCACCTTGGAAGCCGATCCCTATCTGGGACGAATTTTGACCGGCCGCATCGAATCCGGCGCTATCAATGTGAACCGGGTCATTCACGCGCTGGATCGCGACGGCAAGGAAATCGAGCGCACGCGGGTGACAAAGCTCCTGGCATTCCGCGGACTGGCGCGCATCCCCATCGCACGCGCCGAAGCCGGCGATATCGTGGCCATCGCGGGGCTGCAGAACGCGACCGTGGCCGACACCCTATGCGACGTAAATGTCGATCGGCCGATTGCGGCCACGCCAATCGATCCGCCGACCCTGGCGGTCACCATCTCAGTGAACGATTCGCCGCTTGCCGGACGGGAAGGCTCCAAGGTGCAGAGCCGCGTCATCCGCGAGCGCCTGCTGCGCGAAGCCGAAGGCAACGTCGCCATCAAGGTCCGCGAAACCTGCGAAGGCGCTTACGAAGTGGCCGGCCGCGGCGAATTGCAGCTCGGCGTGCTGATCGAAACCATGCGGCGCGAAGGCTTCGAATTATCGATCTCCCGCCCGCGCGTGCTGTACCAGAAAGACGAACCAAGCGGCGAGCGGCTGGAGCCCATCGAGGAAGTCACCATCGATGTCGACGATCCCTACACCGGCATCGTCATCGAGAAAGTATCGATGCGAAAAGGCGAGCTGCAGGACATGCGGCCGACCGGCGCGGGCAAGACGCGGCTCGTGTTCTTCGCGCCCTCGCGCGGCCTGATCGGCTATCACGGCGAATTCCTCACCGACACGCGCGGCACCGGCGTGATCAACCGCATGTTCCACGGTTACGCGCCGTTCAAAGGCGCTGTCGAAGGCCGCCGCAACGGCGTGCTGATCTCGACCGGCGACGGCGAGGCGGTGGCCTATGCGCTGTGGTATCTGGAAGAGCGCGGCAAGCTGTTCATTACGCCGGGCACGAAAGTGTATCAGGGAATGATCATCGGCGA
>JAICVV010000220.1 GCA_025935155.1 Alphaproteobacteria bacterium | reverse complement strand
CCCGCCCGTACCGGCGGCAAGCCCTGCTGGCTGAGCTTGATCCAGTCAGCGTCCGGCAGCAGCGCGACATGCACCGCACGGCCCGCAAGCCGCGACAGCAGATCGCCGTCGGGCATGTTTGCGTACAGCGCTTCGACTGTCGCTTCGTCCGCAAACGGCTCTTCGGCGATCAACACCGCCTGCGGTCCGGTCAGTTCGAAAGCCGCGGCCATGTCGGCCGCTTCGCTCTTCCGCAAGGTAATTTCGGCTTTCCACAGCGGCGGGTTAACAGACATGGCAGCGACGTGTTTCCCTGCGGATGCAGAGGCGTGTCAAGCCGCGGCAGCCTGTGCGTTTTCTGCACACGGCAGGCAAACGAAAAACTCGGAGCCTTCGCCAACGATGCTCCGAGCATCCAAACGGCCATCGAACCGCCGCAAAATGTCCTTGCACATCGAAAGCCCGAAGCCGGTGCCGGTTTCTCCACGCACGCCGCGGGAGGATGAAAAGGCGCCATTCGAAAACAGCTGGCGCAGCTTTTCATCCGGAATGCCGGTTCCGGTGTCCTTTATGCAAATCACGCACTGGCCATCTGCTGCCCAGGCGGCGAGCTTCACCGTGCCGCCTTCACCGGTGAACTTCATCGCGTTGCCGATGAGGTTGCGAACAACCACGCGAAGCGCGCGCTCGTCAGCGAGGGCCGTCAGCCAACCGGGTATATCTTGCGCGCTCAGCTGCACCCGCTTTTCCTGCGCCAGCTGTGCGGCTGCCGCAACGCACGCTTCGATAAGCGGCGCAATCGTCACAGGCTGCGCCGTAACGACGTTTCCGCCAAGCTGAAGCCGGGACCATTCCAGCAAATCCTCCAGCACGGCCAGCGATTTTTCCGCGGTTGCCTGTGTGTTATCCGCGATCATCCGCAGTTGCTCATCGCTCGGGCGCTTGCCTGCTCGCATCAGCAGCCGGGACGAGGCGAGCATCACACCGAGCGCGCCCCGCAAATCGTGCGAGATCACGCCGAACAGCAGATCTTTTTCGCGGTTCAGGGATTCGAGGCGCGATTTCGTGTGGCGCAGATCGATCGCGCTCGCCCGCAGGCGGCGCACTGTCCAGTACACCAGAATCACCGTGGCCATCTGAGTCACCACCGCGTACGCCTCGACCGTGCTGATGCGAAAATCGTCGCTGTACGCCACGATCAGATCGCTGGTTGTCATCAGGGCAATGCACACCCAGCTGGTCGTCCGGTGCGGCGAAAACCATGCCACGTAGATGATCGGCAGCACGAAAAAGGGAAGCGGGCTATACGCCGGATTGGTGCTGAGATCGATGGCGCAGCCGACCAGCACCAGCAGCACGCCGGACACATCCACAACCCATCCGGGGCGGCTTGGAAAGAAAACAGCGGCTGCCTTTTCGCGCCAATCGGCCCGCATTTCTGCCACCTGCAGCTGGCTGATACCCGTAACTATGCACGGTATAGCACGGCCGCAAGCGCCGGGTGCCTGTCACGGAACAGAGAGAGAAAGGGAGACCGCAGTGCAGTCGCACTCCCCATTCGGTTCAGCCCGTGACAGCGGGTAATGCGATCAGCGGTTTGCCGGCTGCGGGCAGTACACGCGAATTTACATCGCCGCTTTCAGCCAGGGCAGTTGCAGGAGGGCGGCGTTGCGCGCCGCTTGCAGCGAGCCGTGCTCTTCGGAGGTGTGGGTGGTGGCCCAGAAGGTTTCGTCCTTTTCGGTGAGTTCGCTCAGCTCGACGAAATAGAAGCAGTTGGCCCCGCGCGTGAATATCCGCAGAAGATGATGCCCGTCGGGGCTCTGCCATCGCTCCACCTGCCGCCCGACTTTCACGCGCGCGCACTCTTCCGGTGAAATGGGTCCAGGATCGGGGCGCCGGTGCGTTCGAAATGGCTCGTGTTGCCGGTCACAACGGTGAGGCCGTGTTCCAGGGCGGTGGCGGCAATGGCGATATCGAGCTCCTTGTTGCCGATTTGCGCCGCAAGCCGCCCCCAGCGGCGGGCAATGTTGATTGTGAGCGGCAGAATTCGTTCATCAAATCCGCGAAGAATGCGTTCAAGCCATTCGTCCAAATCTTTCGCAAAAGCCGAATTTGCCTTGCGTTGCCGCTCAATCCCTCGCTCGATTTCGACGAGAGTGATCAAACTGACGTGCAGCTCAGAATCGGGAACAGCATCGAACCACTTTGCGACGCCAGGATTGCGCTTAGGCTTGCGCAACTCGGACAAAACATCAGTGTCCAGAAGGTACACTAGAAACCGGGGTCGCGGAGTTTGGCCTTCAGGCGCTCGAACGTGCCGCCGTCTTGTGGCATGTTGAGCAGATGCTCTTTAAAGCTAGGCGCGTTTCGCCGCTCCAGCTTCTTGAGGCGGTCGAATTCCGCCGCGGCCATCACCACCACGGCGCGCTTGCCGTGCTTGGTCACGGTCTGCGGCTTTTCGCGCGCGGCCTCGACCACTTCGCTGAAGCGGTTCTTGGCATCCTGCACCGACCAGTTGTCGTCCATCATAATTCTAGCCAGAATTTCTGGCTAGAATACTTACGTCCCGTTCCGCAGGTGTCAACCTGAAGGTGGACTTGCCCGTGCCCCATCCTTTCATTGTCATGGCCCGCGAATGCGGGCCACCCAGGTGAAGCCATGCGGGAGCCGAAAACTTATTACGTCTACATTCTGGCGAGCCGCCGCAATGGCACGCTCTACATCGGAGTCACGAGCGATCTTCAGCGTCGCGTCTACGAGCACAAGCAGGGTCTGGTACTCGGTTTCACCAAGAAGTACGGCGTGAAGCTGCTGGTCTATTTCGAAACCTTCACTGATATCGGCGCAGCGATCCACCGCGAAAGCCGCCTTAAGAAATACAAGCGCGAATGGAAGATGGACCTGATCCAGCAACAGAACGTCGACTGGCGTGACCTTGCCGCGGATTGGTATGGCTAATCATCCCCTCAAATTGTCATGGCCCGGTTTATTGTTTAGACCGGACAGATAACCGGCAGGTGTTCGGGGACATAGCCGACGCGTCATTCTTGGCAGGAAATGGCTTTGAGGAGGCCGTCCATGCCATGGCGCGAGGTGTCGAAGATGGAGCAGCGTCGGGAGTTTGTCCGGCTTGCGATGCAGGAAGGCGCGAACCGCCGGGAGTTGTGCCGGCGCTTCGGGATTCATCCGGACACGGGCTACAAATGGCTCGCGCGCTGGGCCGCCGGCGAGATGGCGCTGACCGATCGTTCGCGACGCCCGCATGGCAGCCCCAATCGTACGCCAACTTGCCTGGAAGCGGAGGTGCTTTCGGTTCGGGATGCGCATCCGGCCTGGGGCGCGCGCAAGATTGCGCGCTGCCTGGAGCGCGCGGGGCTGGCTTGCCCGGCGGTTTCGACAGTGCACGAGATCCTGCGGCGAGGCGGCCGCATCGTTCCTCCGCCCGGCGGCGCTGCCGCGCACAAGCGCTTCGAGAAAGAGGCTCCGAACCTGCTGTGGCAGATGGACTTCAAGGGTTGGATCAAGCTCGCCGACGCAAGCCGATGCCATCCTCTGACCATCGTGGACGATCACTCCCGTTATGTGCCGTGCCTCAAAGCCTGCGCCAACCAGCAGCGCAGCACAGTTCAGGATCATATGGAGAGCACATTCCGCCGCTACGGCCTTCCCGACACGATCTTTGTCGACAACGGCTCGCCGTGGGGCGATGCCTCGCACCGGCACTGGACCGGCTTGCGAGTCTGGCTGCTCAAGCTTGGCGTCGAGCTGATCTACAGCCGTCCCTATCATCCGCAAGGCCGCGGCAAGAACGAGCGCTTCCATCGCACCCTGAAGGACGAGGTGTTCGCGTTCCAACGCTTCGCCGAAATCGCCTCGGTCCAACGCGCCTTCGATGTCTGGCGCGAAGTCTACAATTTCGAACGGCCGCACCAGGCGCTCGGAATGGATGTTCCGGCAAGCCGCTACCGGACCAGTCCGCGTCCAATGCCGAAAACCCTGCCTCGCATCGAGTACGATGCGCACGAGATCGTCCGGACCGTGCCAGCCACAAAGGACTACATCAGCTTCAGGGGCCGCTTCTGGAAAGTCCCCGAGGCTTTCCGTGGCGAGCGCCTCGCCATCCGGCCAAGAGGCGCCGACGGACGTTACGGTGTGTTCTTCGCAAGCCATCGCATCGCGACGATCGACTTGACCGGCCAATCTCCTGTCGGTCATGTCTCCGAACAGGCGTCGGCTATGTCCCCCGGCTAAACACTTGACCCGGCCACCCATCGCGCGAGCGTCCGCGAGCGCAAGTGACTCTTCTTGGCGCGCAGACGCGCGCCAGATGGATGGCCGCCACAAGGGCGGCCATGACGAGTGAGGGAGCGATT
>JAICVV010000047.1 GCA_025935155.1 Alphaproteobacteria bacterium | reverse complement strand
GCCGGTGAAATATGCCGGGCGTCTTTATGTTCTCGAATGCGCTATCGTGATGGGATTGTACGTTGCCGCCGTCTGGGTCCGGCCGTGGCTGGTGGCCCATGCCGCCACGCCACAACTTGCCACCGCCGCAAAGGTGCTGCCGGCGTTACCCATCTGGCTCATGCTCGTGTCGGTCTGGCGCTACTACAGCCGCATCGACGAATTCGAGCGGCACAAATTTCTCGTCACCTTGGCAATCTCATTCGGCATCGGCTCGTGCGCAATCGTCACTTACGCTTTCCTGATCGATGCTGGGCTTCCGCCACTCGCCATCACCTGGGCGTGGCCGACCCTTGCTGTCTCGTGGGGCCTTACCACGGCCATCATGCAGAGCGCCGATCATGCCAGGCGTTGACCTCATGAAGAACCGGCTTCCGGAACTCCGCGCGATGCGCGACATGACACAGGGCGATCTCGCCGATGCTCTCAATGTCTCGCGTCAGACGGTCAACGCGCTTGAGACGGGCCGCTACGATCCCAGCCTGCCGCTCGCTTTTTCCATCGCGCGGTTGTTCAAATGCAGGATCGAGGACGTGTTCAACGATCGGAAGTAGATCATGGCGCAAAAGCCGAAAGAAAAAATCTCCGTTGCAAAAGCCCGCTGCGCCTGCGGAGCGGTGCGGCTGGAGATCGACCATCCCGCATTCTGGGCGTGGCACGATCATTCGGAAGCGAGCCGGCGCGCGCACGGCGCCGCGTATGCCACTTACGTTGGCAGCTGGAAGAGCCGCTTCCGCGTGATGAAGGGTGCGACAAATATCCGGCACTTTGAAGACAAAGCCGCCGGGAATAGGCGCAGCTTTTGCGCGACCTGCGGAACACCGCTCATTTACGAGCGCGCCTGCGCGCCGAAATGGATCAATATTCCGCGCGCGATTTTCGAAACCCGCACCGGCCGCGAACCGCGTTATCATCTGCATATCGAAGAAGCGCCGGAGTGGGTGTATCGCGGCGAACCGCTCGGTCCGCTGAAAGGCTACGCTAGCGTGATGTGCGAACGCGCGCGCCGGAGGAAACCCGCGGAGCTTGCGGGTTTTCAGGCGAAGAATTTCGGGATGTGAAATGGTAATTCCATTCATGTTCGCAGTAGCGCTCCAATCCGAACATTTCACGGATTGCGCAACGCCTAGCTACGATCTTGTCATGGAACCAGCACCATGATCGCTCATTGGATTCAGGTGGATGCAGCTTGCGGCAGTGCGCCGGTTGTTGCGTCCCCAATCAGCAACAAGCCCATGGATGGGGCGGGTTCAACGAGCAGGAGTATTCTCAATGTTGCTCTCCAACATCCTGAAGACATCGGCAGTGGCGGCTTTCGTTGGTTTCGCCGTGGCGGCCGCAGTTACACCGGCGGCAGCAGCCACTTTCGAAACACGCTGTTACGGCGACGATTGTTATCGCGTGCGTTGCGACGATTTCGGTTATGCCTGCAGACGCCTGGAATATCTGGGCGATGTGGGGTACGTGCGCCACCGCGATCGCATGGTGTGCGATGAAGACGGTGACGACTGCCACTGGGTGCGCACGCGCGTCTACAATTACGATTACGATGACGACGATTTCTACGGCGACTGATCTTCCTTCGACGCTGTGGCTTGCCGGAGCGGCTGCGAATTGCAGCCGCTCCGGTTGCGGCATTCAGAACGTCACCACGGTACGGATGCTTTCGCCGGAATGCATCAGATCGAAGGCCCTGTTGATGTCGTTGAGCGGCAGGACGTGGGTTATGAGATCGTCGATGTTGAGCTTGCCGTCCATGTACCAATCGACGATTTTCGGCACGTCGGTGCGGCCTCTGGCACCTCCGAATGCGGTGCCTTTCCACACACGGCCCGTCACCAGCTGAAACGGCCGGGTTTTGATTTCCTGACCCGCACCGGCCACGCCGATGATCACCGATACGCCCCAGCCGCGGTGGCAGGATTCCATCGCCTGTCGCATGAGATCGACATTGCCGACGCATTCGAAGGAGTAATCGGCGCCGCCGCCGGTGAGCTCGACGAGGTGCGCCACCAAATCGCCGCCCATCTCCTGCGGATTGACAAAATGCGTTATGCCGAATTTGCGGGCGAGGGCTTCGCGGGCAGGGTTCACATCCACGCCCACGATCATGTTCGCGCCCGCAATGCGCGCGCCCTGCACCACATTAAGCCCAATGCCGCCGAGTCCGAACACCACGACATTGGCGCCAGGCTCGACCTTCGCAGTGTTGATCACCGCGCCGACGCCGGTGGTGACACCGCAGCCGATGTAGCAGACCTTCTCGAACGGCGCGTCGTCGCGGATTTTCGCGACCGCAATCTCGGGCAGCACGGTGTGGTTCGAGAAAGTGGAGCAACCCATGTAGTGATGGATCATCTGGCCGCCGATGGAGAAGCGACTCGTTCCGTCCGGCATCACGCCGCGCCCCTGCGTAGCGCGGATAGCGGTGCAGAGATTGGTTTTGCGCGAAAGGCAACTTTTGCACTGGCGGCATTCCGGCGTGTAGAGCGGGATGACGTGATCGCCCTTTGTTACGCTGGTGACTCCCGTCCCAACGTCCACCACAACGCCTGCGCCTTCATGGCCAAAGATGGCGGGGAACAGGCCTTCGGGATCGGCACCGGAACGGGTGAATTCATCGGTGTGGCAGACGCCGGTGGCCTTGATCTCAACCAGCACTTCGCCAGCCCTGGGGCCCTCCAGCTCCACCTCTTCGATCGCAAGCGGTTGACCGGCTTTGTATGCGATGGCGGCTTTGGTCTTCATGGGGACGGCCCAGTAGATGGTTCGCGTGCCTTAAATCACGGATTTGCCGCAGCGGACCAGAGTTGAGGCCGCCTTTCCGGCGGACTAAGATGAAGCCGTTGGCGAAGATGGGCGGCAGATTGAATTTGCACAAGAATTTGCGGCGCTGCACGGTCGTTTTCACGTTTGGCGCCGTGCTGACATTGGGCAATGCGGCTGCCGCGCAGACCGCACAGGGGCAATTCACGCCCGATTCCAGTGCGCCAATTCAGCTGCACATGCCGGTGCATTTGCACATGCCCGCGCAACATCGCCCGCCCGCAAAGAAGAAGTCCGTGAAGCACGAACCGCGAGCCGCCACCCCAGCTGCTGCTGCCAAAACAGAAGCTACCGCCGAGCCCTTCGGCTCTGCGTCACCTAGTGTAACTGCGTCCCCGGCAAGGAAAAGTGCCACTACGCACAAGCCGGAGCCTCCCGCCGGCTACGCAGAAACCCGCTCGGCGCGCCGCAAGGCGGTTCAGGACGTGTTGGCCGCACCCGCCAGCGCAACATCTGCTTCCGATTCCGCCGTGGATGTTTCGACACCGGCCGCTATTCCCTTTTCTTTCGACAGCGCTGCGCCGCCACCACCTGCGGCTAAGCCAAAGCCGCCGTCAAAATCAAAATCCAGCTCCGTCATGCACCCCCGGGCCGAGACGGCCTCCATCGAGCCGCCGCGAAAAGAACCACCCGCACCGCCCAAGCCGAAGAGCGATCCGCACGCCGGCCTCACCAAAAAGGGCGAGGTTCTGTTCGCTGGCACGGATATCACCCCGCAGACCGACAGCGCCGATACCGTGAAGTCGCTCGCGGGGGAATTGAATTCGGCCCTGGATTCAGGTGCCGCGCGTGTGGAGCTGGAAGCGTTTGGCGGCCCCCCCGGCGATAAGTCCTCCGACGCAAGGCGGCTATCCCTCCGCCGCGCGCTCGCCATCCGTCAAATGCTGATCGACAAGGGCGTGCCCGCAAACCGCATCGATGTGAGAGCGCTGGGCGGCGCTGACGACCGCGGCGATGCCGAGCGGGTGGATGTGTATCTGCGCGGCGCCAGCTGATCACGCCGCTTCCGCGGCGGCCGCCATTTCCATATCTCGCGCTTCGCGGCCGAGCGGAATCAGCACGGCGACGGCCACGGCGGACGCGAGCGCAACACCGGCCAGGGCGACGGAATAATTTTCGTGCATGCTTGCAGCGATGCTCGTCTGTAACGGCAGATTGTACGAGGCAATGAAGTTGCCGAGCTGATAGACGGTACCCGGAAAGGTACCGCGCGCCTCGGGCGGCGAGAGTTCATTAAGGTGCGCGGGGATTACGCCCCACGCGCCCTGCACGAAGAACTGCATGAGGAAGGCGCCAACCGCGAGCGTCGCCGCCGTTTGCGAGAAGGCCCACAGGTAGGTCACCGGAATGGAGAGCAGCACCGCCAGAACGATGGCGCGGCGGCGGCCGATACTCTGGCTGTAGAACCCGAACACCCAGCCACCGAGGATCGCGCCAATGTTGTAGACGATGGCGATGTCGCCGGTGGTATGGACGTCAAAACCGTGTTGCACCTGCAGGAAAGTCGGGTAGGCGTCCTGGGTGCCATGCGCGAAGAGGTTCAGCGCCGTCATCAGGAGAACGGCATAGAGCGCGAGCCTCCAGTGCTTCTTCAGCACGCCCAGTACCGTGCCGGTGCGGGCGTGCGCGCTCGACCAGCCGGGCGACTCCGGCACGTGGCGCCGGATGTAAAGAATGACCAGGGCGGGAAGGACACCGAGCAGAAACAGGCTGCGCCACGCCGGCAAACCTGTCACCGCGCCCAGCGGCCCATAGAAATTCCGGTAGACGATAGACGCCAACAAATAGCCCGTCGGGTAGCCGGATTGCAGCAGGCCGGAGACGATGCCGCGCGCTTGCGGCTTAATGCTTTCCATGGTGAGCGAAGCGCCGATGCCCCATTCTCCGCCCATCGCAATGCCGAACAGCGCGCGAATGACAAGAAAGCCGGCGAGGTTCGGCGAGAACGCCGTGGCGAAGCCGAGCAAGGAATAGAGCGCAACATCGGCCATCAGCACCGGGCGGCGGCCGAAACGGTCCGCCAGCCTGCCGAAGATGAAGGCGCCGATAGGGCGAAGCGCAAGCGTCAGCGTCGTTGCCCAGGCGACATCGGTTTTTGTGGCGCCAAATGCATGCGCGACATCCTTGATGACGAACACCATCAGGAAAAAGTCGAAGGCGTCGAGCGTCCAGCCGAGCCAGCTTGCCATCACCACGTGCTTCTGCGCGCGGGTCCAGCCTTTCAATGCGTCTAAACCCATCGCTTGCCTTGCGTCTCTTCTTCACCCGGTTGCACGGGCATTTACCCAATAAAAATCAACGCTCCGAGCGACAGGAGCAAAGGAATGGGCATTACAATGAGACCCAGTTTCAGAAAACGCCACCCGCTCACCTGCTGCCCTTCGCGCCGCAAGGCGGTAAGCCATAAGATCGATGCCAGAGAGCCGGTGACCGAAAGGTTCGGTCCGAGATTGATCCCGATAAGGACCGCTCCGGAAAACATCTTTGGCACGCCCGCGGCATGAACGGCGCTCCCGGCGATCAATCCGGCCGGGAGGTTGTTGATCAGGTTGGACGCAAAGCCTACGAACAAGCCTGCTCCAGCCGCAACTCTTCCGGGGACAGCAAGGCCGCGCTGCAACTCCTCTGCGAGGAGCCGTATCAGCCCGGTTCGGTCGAGCGCCTCGACCAACACGAACAGCCCCGCCACAAGCGGGAGAATGCCCCATGAGATGTGCCGCACAAGTTCCAGCGGGCTCTCCCGCTTAACGATCAAAGTAAGCGCGGCAGCGGAAAACCCTGCAAGAAAAGTCGGCAGACCCAGATCGATGCCACGGGCGGAAGCCACCAGCAACACCGCCGCGGCAGCCAGAATTCCAATCCCCGCCAGCTTTCCACAAAACGATAACACCGGCCGCTCAACGGTCATCGCAAGGGTCTCTGCGAGGAGCAACCGCCGCTGCGCGACCCATAGCAGGAAGTAAGTTGTGACGATCGCGGTAAGCGACGGAGCAGCGAAAGTCTTCAGCCACGTCATGAGCGGCGGCATATGGCCGCCACTGAAGACGACGAGATTCGCGGGATTGGAGATCGGCAGCACGAAGCTCGCCGCATTGGCGATAAGCGCGCAGATAAACAGGTATGGGAGTGGACTTTGGAGTTTGGCTGCTTTCGTCGCCGCATAAACGGCGGGCGTCAGCACAACGGCGGTTGCATCGTTCGAGAGGAAGACGGTGACGATCGTACCTACCCCATAAACCAGGCCGAAGAGTCGGACAGCCGATCCTTTGGCGCAGGCGATCGCCAGTGCCGCCAGCCAATCGAACAAGCCTTCCCGGCGGCCGAGTTCGGAAAGAAGCATCATTCCAGCAAGGAAGAGATAGACGTCGAGGCCCTTAAGTACGCCGCGCCAAGCCGCGGCCGCCGGAATAAGGCCAAGCAGTAAAAGCAGGAGGGCGCCACCGAGCGCCCAGACCGCTTCGGGCCAGCGAAACGGGCGCGCAATGACCCCCGCGGCGGCGAGGCCGACAATTCCCCAGATCAGCGCGTTCATCATCGCCGGCCGGACTTCCGGCTGGCCGCCAGCGGTGCGTTCACGAGAGTCATTCCGGTGACGGCCGGCCCGATCGCTGCGCCCGCAATGGCGGTGGCGATCTGCGAAACCGCCACCACCCAGAAGCGCTGCGATAGCAGGATGATCGCCGATGCGGTTACGGTGCAGATTCCCGGGACGATGACGTAGAGGCGCTTGCGATCCGTGGCATCGATCAGTGCGCCGGCCGGGGCCGTCATGAGCATTCCGGCAACTCCGCCGATAGTCATCACGGTCCCGATAAAACCGCTTTCCCAACCATGGGCGAGAAGAAATATGCCGAGGAACGGCCCGATGCCGGCCTGCATGTCGGCCATGAAAAAATTCAGGCTCAGCAGCGGCCAATGCCGCCACCTTTCCGTCCCGCTCTCCTCGCCGCCGGCCATGAAATTCTCCGCGACTTCGATCCCCGAATGGGCCGCGGCATTTATAACCGGCGCGCACGTACACCCGGCCCAAAGCAAATCCGCGGAATTCGCGCCTGTCCAGCAGTGCAGCCTAGTTAACAAGCCCAGCTTGCGTTTTGGCGTTGACGTCCTCGCGAGTTACGCCGGGCGCGAGGTGCGCGATACAAAGCCCGTCCTCCACCACGTCGAAGACTCCCAAATTGGTAATGATGCGCTGCACGCAATGCGTGCCAGTGAGCGGCAAGGCGCAGTGCTTCAGCAGCTTCGGACGGCCGGCTTTATCGGTGTGATCCATGATAACCACGCACCGCTTGACACCCGCGACAAGATCCATAGCGCCACCCATGCCCTTCACCAGCTTGCCGGGTACCATCCAGTTGGCGAGATCGCCTTTTTCGCTCACTTCCATTGCACCAAGAATGGAGAGATCGATATGGCCGCCGCGGATCATGCCGAATGAGTCCGCCGAGGAAAAATAGGCGGTCTTGGGGAGCGCCGTGATCGTCTGCTTGCCGGCATTGATGAGATCTGGATCGACTTCGCTGTCGCGCGGGAAAGGCCCCATGCCCAGCATGCCGTTCTCCGATTGCAGGGTGACCTCCATGCCCTCGGGAATGTAATTCGCCACCAGCGTAGGAATACCGATGCCGAGATTGACATAGAACCCATCCCGCAGCTCCTCCGCCGCACGTTTGGCCATCTCATCGCGTGTCCAGGGCATTTCTTTGCTCCGCAAAGGCGAGCAGCGAGTGACGAGTAGCGAATAGAAAATCCATTCGCGACTCGCTATCCGCTATTCGCGCGTTGTCCTTTTCTCAATGCGCTTCTCGTACTGCGCGCCTTGCACGATGCGCTGCACGAAGATACCGGGCGTGTGGATGCAATCGGGATTGAGCGTGCCCACCGGCACCAGCTCCTCGACTTCAGCTACGGTAACCTTCCCCGCCGTCGCCATCATCGGATTGAAGTTCCGCGCCGTCATCCGGTAGACGAGATTGCCTTCGGCATCGCCGCGCCAGGCTTTGACGATGGCTAGATCGGCCCTCAACCCGCGCTCCAGAATGTAAGTCTCACCGTCGAATTCTTTGTGCTCCTTGCCTTCGGCAATCAGCGTGCCGACGCCTGTCTTGGTGTAGAAGCCGGGAATGCCCGCGCCGCCCGCTCGGATGCGCTCGGCCAGCGTGCCCTGCGGATTGAACTCCAGCTCTAATTCGCCGGAAAGATACTGCTTCTCGAAAGTGTCGTTCTCGCCCACATAGGACGAAATCATTTTTTTGATCTGGCAGGTTTGCAGCAGCAGGCCCAAGCCGAAATCGTCCACCCCGCAATTGTTGGAGATGACGGTCAGGTTCTTCACGCCGGATTCGCGCAATGCCAGAATCAGGTTCTCCGGAATGCCACAGAGCCCGAAGCCGCCGGACATGATTGTCATGCCGTCGAACAGCAAACCGTCCAGCGCGGCGGCCGCATCAGAATAAACCTTCTTCATGCGCGGGAGTTCTCCGTTATGCGCTCACGCTCGGCAATGCGCGCCTTGAATTCTTCCGTCGTGTTCTTGAGCGGGAAAGGTGAGGCAGGCACGGGCACGTCAAGAAAGCGGCACAGTGGCTCCCAGCCCTGCGTGGCCTCGAACACCAAAAGGCGCGTCGGGGGGATGGTGCGCTTCACTTCCTCATTGTGGCGGTTGAACGCGGCCACCATGTTTTCTTCCGTGAAGTCATTGCCGAAGGCCTTCTCCCCAATCAGCAGCGGCGCAAAATCGCCCGGCGGACCCACGCGCACTCCATCGGGTGCAAACAGCGGACCTTTCATGGCCGGGAGAATGGTGTTGCACACGCTTTTGTACCAGGCGTGCGGATCGCGCAGGGTGAGGATCACCTTGGCCTGCGGATAACGCGCTGCCAGCTCCCTGTAGAAGGCGCAGCTCGGCCAATCGCAGCTGGAGCGATAACCGGCAAACACATCGTCCCAATCCACTGGTTCGCCGCGCGCCGCGCGCTCCCAGAAGGGCGCCTGCTCCGGATGTTGAATGACCTCGTACATGTGATGGCATGGACCCAGCCCGAGTTCTTCCAGCGCCGTTTTCAGCGCCATCGTGCCCGTGCGGCCGAGCCCTGCCCCGATCACCTGTAAAGCCATGTTCACCCCCTGAACCTCTGCGGTGTAGTATGGCGCGGGCTTCGGAGACAACCGCCATGAGATTTAGCTGGTACCTCCTGTTTGGCTTTCTGTGCGCCAATTCCGCTGCGGCCATGGAGCTGAAAAGCCCTGACATTCACGAGGGTGCACCCATTGCGAAGGAACAGGTGTACACCCGGTGCGGCGGACAGAACGTGTCACCCGCACTGTCCTGGAGCGGCGCACCGGATGCGACGCGCAGTTTCGCGATCACGGCCATCGATTTGAGCGTCAAGCCGAACGGCTGGTCGCACTGGATCGTGGTCGGCTTGGCCGCCGGCACGCACAGTCTCGGTAAGGGCGCGGTGTTGCCTGCCCCGGCAGACGCGGTAATGACGGATTTCGGCGATGCGGCGTATGCTGGACCGTGCCCGCCGGCTGGTTCCGGCAATCACCGTTACCAATTCACGGTATGGGCGCTTCGCACGCCCGCACCCCAATTTCCGGCTCACGCGACCGCGAACGAGATTGCCGCGATCCTGGACAAGACTTCGATCGGTAAGGCCTCGATCACCGGAACCTATCGGCGCTAGACGCTGACATCGGCAAGTCGGTCGACGGTTCTCAGCGGCGGAAACAACTTCATCCAGATCGCCACCACCAGCATGGTGCCGATTCCGCCGATCACGACCGCTGGCACGGTTCCGAACCACGCCGCCGTCAGCCCGGATTCAAATTCGCCCAGTTCGTTGGAGGCGCCGATGAAAAGCATGTTCACGGCGCTCACCCGGCCACGCATGGGATCGGGCGTGGCGAACTGGATTAGCGCGGAGCGGATGAAGACACTCACCATGTCGGAAGCGCCGAGAACGAACAGTGCCGCCAGGGAAAGATACAAATTCGCCGAGACGCCGAACACGAT
>JAICVV010000080.1 GCA_025935155.1 Alphaproteobacteria bacterium | reverse complement strand
GACCGATTCCGCCGCGTCCACCAGAAGCACCACGCCATCCACCATCGAGAGAATGCGCTCGACTTCGCCGCCGAAATCGGCGTGCCCCGGCGTATCCACGATGTTGATGCGGGTGCCTTCCCACTCCACGCTGGTGCACTTGGCGAGGATGGTGATGCCGCGCTCGCGCTCCAGGTCGTTGGAGTCGAGCGCCCGCTCCTCCATGTGCTGATTGTCGCGCACGGAGCCGGATTGCCGCAGCAGCTGGTCCACCAGCGTGGTTTTCCCATGGTCGACATGGGCAATGATGGCGATGTTGCGGATATCCATGAGGGGCGCGGTTCGGGAAAGCGGGCGCTTATATATGGGCGACTGCAGCGGGGCAATCGCAGTTGCAGGGACCGTTATCCTGCCTTTTCAACCGATTGTGACGGGCGATTGACGGGGAACCGGCGCCGCAGCCACGCCTTACGTTTTGCAAAGTGGCGGCCCTGCAAGGTATGCCCCGCCCCAGCCGGACTTCGCCTATGCCTGTCCTGTCCACGCTCTCCGCAGATTTTGTACGCAAGCGCGCGAAACAGCAGATCCGGCGAAAGAGCCCGGCTTTTGCGCTATGCTTAGCCGGGACGCGCTGATGGACGCACGCCTGCCTCATTCCGAACGGCCGCCCGAGACCGTGTACGAAAAGCCGTTCCTCCAGCGCGGCCACAGCACGCGCCTTCGCATGGTGGCCATAATAGCCGCCGCTCTCATCGCGGCGCTCGCCGTCTGGCGGCTGTTCTTCGCGGGTGAGCGGCAGCCGTCCACCCCACCGCCCCCGCCTGTGCGTGTCGCCACCGCGCAAATCCGCGACGTGACCGTGCAGGAGCACACCATCGGCACCATTGTCGCCAACAACACCGTGCAGGTGACCTCGCGCGTGGAAGGCCAGCTGGTCGCGGCGCATTTCAAGGAAGGCGATATCGTCCACAAGGGCGATCTGCTCTTCCAGCTCGATCCCCGCCCGTTCCAGGCCGCACTTGCACAAGCGGTTGCGATGCAGGAGCGGGATCAGGCTTCGCTCGTCAGCGCGCGCAACGATTCCGCGCGCTACGCGGCATTGGCAACGCAGGGCGCGGCATCGAAAAGTCAGGCGGATCAGTTCACGGCGCAAGCCAAAGCGCTCGGCGCAACGGTCGCCGCCGACAAGGCAGCTGTGGAAACCGCGCGCCTCAATGTGCTGTACGCGCAGATCCGCTCGCCGATCGACGGCAAGACGGGCCCCATCCTCATCCAGCCGGGCAACGTCGTTCCGGCCAACGGCACGAACCCGCTGGTGGTGATCGCGCAGATTCAGCCGGTGAAGGTCTCGTTCTTCCTGCCGCAATCGGATCTGCCGCGCATTCAGGCGCAGATGCAGGCGCATCGGCTGTTCGCGACCTTGCAGGTGCACGATGCCGCGAACACCCGGCTCACCGCACCGGTCGATTTCATCGGCAATGCGGTGGACAACACCACCGGCACGGTGGAATTGCGCGCGACTTTCAACAATGCGGATTACAAACTGGTACCCGGCCAGCTGCTGGACGTGTCGGTCTCGCTGGCGCAGTTGCCGCACACGGTTGTCGTGCCGCGCGAAGCGGTGAATCAGGGGCCGGACAGCCGTTATGTGTATGTCGTCACGCCGCAGGACAAGGCGGAGATGGTCCCAGTGGCGGTGCTCTACGATAACGGGCATATCGACGCGATTTCCGGCAACGTTTATGCGGGCGACCGCGTGATCACCGATGGCCAGCTGCGAGTCGTTCCCGGCAAACCTGTGACCGTTGCCAAAGCCGGAGCGGGATCGCACGGGCAACAACCGGCGCCAGCGGAATGAACTTCTCCGAAATCTTCATCCGCCGTCCGGTGATGACGATCCTCCTGATGGCGGCGCTCGTCATTTTCGGCCTGTTCGGTTACATGACGTTGCCGGTCAGCGAACTGCCGAATGTCGATTTTCCCACCATCCAGGTATCGGCAAATCTTCCCGGCGCCGATCCCGAAACTATGGCATCTTCTGTCGCGACGCCGCTGGAAAACCAGTTCTCCACCATCGCCGGCATCAGCAACATGAGTTCGTCGAGCACCCAGGGCTCGACGCAGATCACCATTCAGTTCGACCTCGACCGCAATGTGGACGCGGCGGCGCAGGATGTGCAGTCGGCCATCTCCGCCGCGGGGCGGCAATTGCCCACCAACATGCCGTCGCCGCCGACGATGCGGAAGGTGAACCCATCGGATTCGCCGATTGTCTACATCGCCATGGGCTCGCGCTCGCTGCCGCTGCAGGAAGTCGATAAATACGCCGAGACCCTGCTGGCGCGGCAGCTCTCCACGCTCGATGGCGTGGCGCAGGTGAATGTGTACGGCTCGCAGAAATTCGCAGTTCGCATCCAGGCAGACCCCGCGGCGCTGGCCGCGCGCGGCATCGGCATCGACCAGGTGGCAAACATCGCAAGCGCTGCCAATTCCAACATCCCCACCGGCTCGCTGAACGGCCCGAAGCAGAGCGTATTGATCCACGCCACCGGGCAACTGACGGATGCTTCGCAATTCGGGGATCAGGTCATCGCTTACCGCAACGGCGCGCCGGTGCGGGTGAAAGACGTGGCCCGCGTGCTCGACAGCGTCGAGAACAAATATGCCGCGAGCTGGTACGATGGCCGCCGCGCCATCGTGCTCGCCATCCAGCGTCAGCCCGGCTCTAATACGATCAAGGTGGTGGATGAAATCCGGAGCATCCTGCCGCATTTTATGCAGCAGCTGCCTGCCAGCGTCGAACTGAAGATTCTTTACGACCGCAGCCAGTCCATTCGCGCCTCCGTGGCGGACGTGCAGACGACGCTGCTGCTTGCCGCCGTGCTGGTAGTGGCGGTGATCTTTATTTTCCTGCGCACGCTCACCGCCACCCTCATTCCATCGCTGGCATTGCCCATTGCGGTGATCGGCACGTTTGCCGGTATGTCATTCCTCGACTACAGCCTGGATAATCTCTCGCTTCTCGCGCTGACCCTGTCGGTCGGCTTCGTGGTGGACGACGCCATCGTCATGCTGGAGAACGTGGTGCGCCACGTGGAGGCGGGCGAGCCCCCGATGCAAGCGGCGCTGAAAGGCGCGCGAGAGATTGGCTTCACCATTATTTCGATGACGGCCTCGCTGGCGGCCGTGTTCATTCCGCTCGTGTTCATGGGCGGCATTGTGGGGCGGCTGCTGCATGAGTTCGCCGTCACCATCGTGCTCGCCATCGTATTCTCCGGCATCGTGTCGGTGACCTTGACGCCGATGCTGTGCGCCCGCCTGCTGAAACCCGAAAAGGAACGGGTGCACAACCGGCTCTACGCCTGGTCCGAACGCACATTCGAACGGTTGCGCGAAGGTTACGAGCGGTCGCTGCACTGGAGCGTCGATCACCGGCACACGATTTTCGCGGTCTTTCTCGGCACGCTTGCCGCGACGGTTCTGCTGTTCAGGATCATGCCGCAGGATTTCCTGCCCAGCGAAGATACGGGTCAGATATTTGCGCTG
The DNA here is from genome assembly GCA_025935155.1 of Alphaproteobacteria bacterium. Classification (GTDB taxonomy): domain Bacteria; phylum Pseudomonadota; class Alphaproteobacteria; order Micropepsales; family Micropepsaceae; genus Rhizomicrobium. Next base: position 4,517 of record JAICVV010000080.1, on the reverse strand, counting down.
ACCGAAGCCGCGAACGGCACCTCTTTCGATCAGATGTCGCGCTATCAGTGGCAGGCAAGCGAGATCGTCGCGCGCAATCCGAATGTGGCGGGCTACATGTCGTCGGTGGGATCGGGGGGCGCCAGTTCGGGCGTGAACAGCGGCCGCATTTTCATGACGCTCAAGCCGGTTTCGGAGCGCCAGCGGCGCTGCACGTTTTTCGGCCTGTGGTGTCACCACGTTTCATCCGACGAAATCATCCGTCAGATGCGGCCGGAATTCGAGCGCATTCCCGGCATCAACGTGTTCATGCAGAATCCGCCGGCCATCCGGCTCGGCGGCCGGCTCACTAAATCGCAGTACCAATACACCCTGCAGGATCTCGATCTGAACGAACTTCAGACGAGCGCCATGAAGTTGATGAACGCGCTGTCCAAGACGCCCGGCTTCGTGGACGTGACCACCGATCTGCAGCTCACCACGCCATCCCTCACGGTCACCATCGATCGTGACCGCGCGGCATCGCTGGGCGTGACGCCCCAGGCAGTAGAATCGGCGTTGGGTGCCGCTTTCGGAGGCGAGCAGATTTCCAACATCTATGCCTCATCGGATACGTATGAGGTGATCCTGGAAGTGCTGCCGCGCGACCAGCAAAATCTCACGGCGCTGTCGCGCATATACGTAACCTCGACCATGCCGGTGACGAATTCCACCAGCGGAGCGGCATCGCAGGGCACGCTGGTCCCGCTCACTGCTGTGACCAAAACCGTCCAGAGCACCATGCCGCTCAGCATCAATCATCAGGGGCAACTGCCGGCGGCCACCATCTCGTTCGATCTCGGGCCCGGCTATGCCCTGAGCTATGCCACGGCCACCATCCCGCGCGTGCAGCGGCAGATTGGCATCCCGGCCACCGTGCAAGGGAGCTTCCAGGGAAACGCCCAAGCGTTCCAGAGCTCGACCAGCAATATGAGCCTGCTGCTCGCGATTGCGCTGGTGACGGTCTACATCGTGCTCGGCATTCTGTACGAAAGCTTCGTCCACCCGCTGACGATTCTCTCCGGCCTGCCCTCCGCCGCCGTCGGCGCGCTGCTGACCCTGTGGCTGTTCGGCGTGCCGCTCAGCCTCTACGCCTTTGTCGGCATGATCATGCTGATTGGCATTGTGAAGAAGAACGCCATCATGATGATCGATTTCGCACTCACGCGCGAGCGCGGCGAAGGCATCGGCGCACATGACGCCATTGTGGAAGCGGCGCTCATCCGCTTTCGCCCCATCATGATGACGACCATGGCGGCGCTAATGGGTACGTTGCCAATCGCCATCGGCTTCGGCCAAGGCGGGGAAACGCGGCGGCCTTTGGGCCTTGCCGTGGTAGGCGGTCTGCTGCTCTCCCAGCTGCTGACGCTCTACATCACACCCGTGTTGTACATTTATCTGGACCGCGCCGGCGACTGGATGCGCAACTGGCGCGGCCACGGACGAAAACACTCGCCCCAACCGGCGGAGTAATGCGGTTAGCCGTTTGTGGCTGCCCTTGTGGCGGCCGTCCTTCCGGCGCGTGTCACGAAGGACGCGAGAGCGTGTTCGCAAACACGGCGTGCCCTTGAACATTGTCGAGGCGCTGCCTTTGCCGGGAGGCTCGCAAATTCTCTCCGGCCCCATCGGCTTCCTGCGCCCGGCGCAATCGCTGCCGGAAGGCAGCTGACGTGAAGAACGTTCGTCAGCTTCCAGCCAACGATCCGGTGCCGGTGCTATGCACGCGAACATCGGACGGGGTCGCGCCGAAATGCGTCCGGAAGGCGCGGTTGAAGTGCGAGAGATCGCCAAAGCCGCAGGATATCGCGATGTCCAGAACCTTCCTGTCGCGCGTAGCGGGACTTGTAAGCAGCCGGTAAGCACGCGCCAGCCGCTCGCTCCGCACGAATTCCGTGAAGGTGGTGCCGCTCTCTTCGAACAGCATCTGCACATAGCGCGGCGTCAGCCGGTGGCGTGCTGCGATAGCGGAGACGGACAACCCGCCGTTCAGCAAGTTTTCGCGGATGGTTTTTTTCAGCACGTGCAGGCGCGCCGCGCGGATGCCACGATTTTTCGCCTCTTGTTCCGCATCGCGCGTGGCGCCGCACATTACTCCAATCAGATCGCACACGTGGGCGACAATGGCTTCCTGCAAGGCGAACGGCGCGGCACTCTGATCGTAAACGATATCCAGATAACGAAGTAGCAAACCGAGCGCAGGCGAGCCGGCCGGCAACGGACGCATGAGACAGCCATCGATGTCCCGCAGCAGCGGCGCCAATTTGTTCCGCGGCAGCATGATAACGGCATGGTTGGTTGCTGCTGGAAAAATTCCGCTTCCCTGATCGGACGCAAAGATGAGCGTTGCCTCGCCGGCGCCAACCGCAAGTTCCCGTTGGCGATACGTGCTGAGCCTTGCCTGGTCGAACCAGGAAAACACAAAACTGTCGTTGCCGTCCGAAAGTAGTTCGCGGCTGCGAACGATGCGCATCGGCGAGAAGCTGGAGCGGTAGGCCACCATGCCCGGCAACACGCAACTCTCGCCGTGGACGTAGTAGCGATCCTCTGGACGCAATGCGATGTGCTGGCGGCGCGTACGCTTCGCCACAACTTCGTTGACGATCGCCAGGCGCTCCTTCGCGGGGAGATCGTCCGTCGAAAAGCGGAAGCGGCCGAGTTGCCCCGCCGGCCGTTCCCACGGATTTGGCTTGCTGGCTGACATTTCACGCGATGCCCCGAACACGCGCCGTTCCCTGCCCCGAGAGAGAGACTAACAGATTTCGTTTCCGGCCAAACCGCCTTTTCGCTTTGGGCCAAGAACCCTGGATTCCCGCGGGCTTAGCCTGAGCGGTGACAGGCGAAGGCCAATCTTCGCCCGTCATTGACGCCACTGGAGGGCTGAAAAATGAAACGGATTCTCACATCCCTGTTGCTGGGTACCGCACTTGCCGTTCCGGCAGCGGCGGCGCCTGTTCACCCGGGCAAACACCCCGGCCTGCCGCACTATGTGCTGTTCGATGTTGGCTCGTTCGGCGGGGGATTCTCCGGAACGTGCGGCCTGGCTTGCCGCATCATCAACAGCGAGGGCGACGTGGTCGGTCTTGATGCCACTTCACTGCCCGATCCCTTTGACCCAGACTGTTTCGGAGATTGCCATGTGGACCACGCTTTTGTGTGGAAGAACGGCGGCACCAACGACCTCGGCGCACTGCATTATGGGGTTAGCAGCCAAGCACTGGGGATCAACGAAAAGGGTTTTAGTGCGGGCATTTCCCAGAACGGCAAGATTGATCAGGATACCGGTAGCTGGGAACTGCGCGCAGTCGCGTGGACCAAAGGCGGGAAGATCAAAAATCTTGGAACTTTGGGAGGAACCCAAAGCCTGGGCGGCCCCGGCGTCAATATTTCGGGCCAGGTCCCTGTGCAGTCGGCGACGTCGGACTCGAGCGACCCCTATGTGGGCGTGCCACAGGCCAATTGTATCTGGCTGCCGACAACCGAACGCGATTGCCCAGGCCTCGACTTCGGCATCAATGCGCTGTTCTTTCCCGTGACAACCGCCACCCACGGCGCGGTCTGGTCGCAGGATACGGGGCTGCAGGACACCGGCACGCTCACCGGTCCCGATAGCGTGGTGTTCGATATCAACGACTCCGGCCAGGCGGTTGGTTGGTCGTACGCGAGCTACACAGCGGGACAGTCGGGAGTCCCGGATACGCGTCCTTTCCTGTGGGACAACGGCAAGCAAGTAGACCTTGGCAGCCTTGGTGGCACCTTCGGCGAGGCCACCTTGATCAATCGGAATGGCCAGGTCACCGGCACGTCCAATCTCGCGGGCGACACCGATGTCCGTCCCTTCATCTGGGACCAGACGAACGGCATGCAAGACATTGGCAGTCTCGGGGGCGATTACGGCCACGGCGACTGGATAAACGAGTTGGGCGACGTGGTTGGCTTTTCGCGGACGACGCCGGGATCGATCGCCGGGCACGCCTTCTACTGGCACAATAAAACGCTCAACGACCTGCCACCTCTCAGCGGCGATCCCGAAAGCGAAGCCAACGCGATTAACAACAACGGCATGATCGCCGGAGTGGACTTCGACCGGAATGTGGGCGATCTCAGAGGGTGGGTCTCCGATAACGGAAGCGCGATCATCGATGTCAATACGCTGATCCGTAAATCTCACGGGCTCTACGTAACGGCAGCGGTTCATATCAACGATCGCGGCGTCATCGCGGCCAACGCCCTCACGCGCAAGGGCGACAGTCACGTCGTCGTATTGGTGCCGGAAAACGACTTCGGCATGCTGGCGCGGATGAAAGCGGTAACCGGCAACATCCCCCAGGAAGCGGGGCGCGCGCCAACGCTGTCCGAGGTCAAACACATGCATCTCCGCAGCTGTGCAGATTTCGGGCGCTTCCGCCCGGATCGCTGCCGCAGAGGCTGACAGCTTGGTAAAGCTCGCTGGCGGCTGTCGAACTCAGCTCGGTAGCCGCCAGTCCATTCCAGAGAAGGCG
>JAICVV010000158.1 GCA_025935155.1 Alphaproteobacteria bacterium | reverse complement strand
TTCCGGTGTGACGCCGCCACGCCGACAAACACGATGTTGTCACCCGGCGCCAGCATGCCCACGCGATGGAGGACACGCACGGCAATTCCTGGCCAACGGCTTTGCGCTTCTTCGATGTGCCGGGCGATCTCCCGCTCCGTCATGCCGGGATAGTGTTCGAGGATTAGAGATTGAATCCCATCATCCGGCCGCACAATACCGGTGAAGGTTACCACCGCGCCGGCATTGCTGCTGCTGTGCTTGAGCGCCGCGATTTCAGCAGCAACATCGAAATCCTCGTGCTGGATGCGGACATTCATCCGCCCGTCACCGGTGGAAAAAACGCGACTTCATCGTCGGCAGCGACAGCAGACTCCCACTTTGCGTGTTCCTGATTGACGGCTGCACGAAGGCCGCCAGTCACGGCAAACACCTCTGCGAACGCGCCGCCGCGCTGGCGCAAGAAGGTCGCGAGTTCGGAAAGGCTGTGTACATCCGGCGGCAGATCGATGTGTTCTTCGCCTGTCCCCAGCTTCTGCCGGACCCATGCGAAGTAGAGGAGCGTCACACCGCTTCTCCGGCATGCCGGCGCGAATGTAGTTCGGCACGCCGCTGCCGTGCCCGTGCAGCGCGGGGATGCAGATGCCGGAGCCCAGCCCGGAAATACGCGTAACCCGTCCCGACAGTCAGTGCCGCCGCCACCCAGAGGCCGACATAGGCAATAAGACTGTAGCTGGTCGCCACATTCTCCGGCAGCCAGCGCCACGCCAGCGGATCGAGGATCATCGCCCCAATGGCAACGATCTGGATGGTGGTCTTTGTTTTGGCCACGCGTGTGACCGGGACGCTCACCGCTGCGCCGGCCAGAAACTCCCGCAAGCCCGACACCAGAATCTCGCGAGACAAGATCACCAGCGCCGGTACCAGTTTCAGCAGGCTGCGAAGGCCGTGCGAGAAATCGAGTGTCAGCTGTTGGAAGTTGCCCTCCGAAATCAGCATCATCAACGCCACGGCGACAAGAATTTTATCGGCGATCGGGTCCAGCATGCGCCCAAAATCGGACCCCGCGTTCAGCTTACGCGCCGCAAGCCCGTCCAGAGCATCGGTCGCGCCCGCGATGCAGAAGATCACGAAAGCGGCGATGCGCGCCGGCGCGCCAGGTACGGCGAACAGCACCGCGAACACCGGCACAAGCAAAATGCGCGAAATTGTGATGATGTTGGGCAGGCTGAGCATGGGTGTACCTTAGCACTCCATTTCACCCGTTGGCATGAAAGAAATCGTAAATCTTTTTCGCGAGCGCGCTGCTGACGCCACTCACTGCTTCGAGGTCCACCAGGCTGGCTGCCGATACCGCCTTGGCGGAGCCGAAATGTTGCAAAAGAGCGCGTTTGCGCGAAGAGCCCACGCCCCCGATCTCGTCCAACGGATTGGCACCGAGCGCTTTCGAGCGGCGCTTGCGATGGCTGCCGATGGCGAAACGGTGTGCCTCGTCACGCAATCTTTGCAAAAAGTAGAGTACGGGGCTTTTGGGATCGAGCCGGAACGGCTCGCGGCTGGGTAAGTAGAAGTGCTCGCGGCCGGCATCCCGCTCCGGTCCCTTGGAGATGCCCACCACCATCACATCTTCCACCCCCAGATCGGCGAACACCTGGCACGCCACGGCCAGTTGTCCCGGGCCGCCATCGATCAGCACAAGATTGGGCCACTTGGCTTTGGCTTCGTCCGCCTCGTTCTCCTTGATGAGGCGCGAGAAGCGGCGCGTCAGCACTTCGCGCATCATGGCGTAGTCGTCGCCAGGCGTGAGCTCGGTCGAGCGTATGTTGAACTTGCGGTACTCGCCTTTTTCGAAGCCGTTCGGGCCGGAGACGATCATGGCGCCCAGCGCGTTCGTGCCCTGGATGTGCGAGTTGTCGTACACCTCGATGCGGCGCGGTGGGGCCTCGAGCCCAAACAACTCCGCCACACCTTCCAGCAATTCGCGTTGAGCGGAGTTCTCCGCCATGCGGCGGGCCAGTTGTTCACGGGCGTTTTGCAACGCCATCTGCAGGATGTCGCGTTTTTCGCCGCGCTGCGGCACCGCAATTTCGACCTTATAGTCCTCCCGCACCGACAGCGCTTCCGCCAGAAGTTCCCGGTTCGGTATGGCGTGCGACAGCAGGATCAGCTTGGGCGCTTCACGTTCGTCGTAGAACTGGCCGACAAACGACTCCAGCACCTCCTCCAGTGACAATTCGCGATCATGCTTCGGGAAGTAGGGACGATTGCCCCAGTTCTGTCCCGCGCGAAAGAAGAACACCTGGATGCAGGTTTCGCCACCTTCACCGAACGCCGCGAACAGATCCGCCTCCGCAAAGGTGGCGGGGTTGATTCCCTGATGCAGCTGGATATGGCTCATCGCGCGGATGCGGTCGCGATAACGGGCGGCGCGTTCGAAATCGAGCGCTTCGGACGCTTCCGTCATATCCTTCGCCAGCAGCGCCTGTACCGCGCGGCTTTTGCCGGTGAGGAACAGCTCGGCTTCGCGCACCAGCTCGGCGTAGGAATCCTTGTCGATGCGCGCCGTGCAGGGCGCACTGCAGCGCTTGATCTGATGCAGCAGGCACGGCCGCGTGCGCGATGCAAATACGGAATCGGAACAGGAGCGCAGCAGGAACGCGCGCTGCAGGGTGTTGAGCGTGCGACTGACAGCGCCAGCGCTGGCGAAGGGCCCAAAATAAATTCCCTTGGTGCTTTTGGCGCCGCGATGCTTCAGCAGCTGCGGGAATTCGTGATCCTGCCGCAGCAGAATGTTGGGGAAGGATTTGTCGTCGCGGTAGGAGACATTGTAGCGCGGCTTCAATCGCTTGATGAGGTTGGATTCGAGCAGCAGGGCCTCGACTTCCGATGCCGTGGTGACGAACAGCATCTCCGCTGTTTCCGCCACCATGCGGGCGATACGGTCGGTGTGGCCGCCGCTCTTGGCATAGGCCGCCACCCGCTTCTTCAGGCTTTTGGCCTTGCCGACGTAAAGGACCGCGCCCTTTGTATCGAGCATGCGGTACACGCCCGGCGCATCCGGCAGAGACTTCACATAGGCTGCAATGCGGGCAGGCCCTTTCAGGGCTTCCGCTGCTGTGGTGCTGTAATCCATCGGTTGGGATATAATAGCGCCGTTTGCGCGCGGCAAAGCGCACGAATTTCCGCGAGGGCCCATGATATTCCGGCAGCTGTTCGATCCGGCATCGTCCACCTACACCTATCTGCTGGCCGACAGCGGAGAGGCCGTACTGATCGATCCGGTGCTGGAGCAAGCAGACCGGGACGCCGTGCTGATTGGTGAGCTGGGACTGATGCTCTTGTGGACTCTCGAAACCCATGTTCACGCCGATCACATCACCGGCGGATGGGCTTTGAAGGAGCGGCTCGGCAGCCGGATTGCGCTCAGCGCAGCCGCGCAGGCCGCAGGAGCAGATCGCGCGCTGCACGACGGTGACAGCATCCAATTCGGAAGCCGCTTTGTGGAGGTGCGCTCCACGCCCGGCCACACTGCAAGTTGCCTCACCTATGTACTGGACGATCGCAGCATAGCGTTCACCGGCGATTGCGTGCTCATCCGTGGCTGCGGACGGACCGATTTTCAGGATGGCAGCTCAGCCCACTTGTACGAGTCGGTGCGCGAAAAGATTTTCAGCCTGCCGGATACGTGCCTGCTCTATCCCGGGCACGATTATCGCGGCTTCACCGCGACAAGCGTGCGCGAAGAGAAGGCGCACAATCCCCGGCTCGGGCTCGCGCGCAGCGAACAGGATTTCGCCGAATGCATGGCGAATCTGAAACTGGCGTATCCGAAAAAGATCGATATTGCCGTCCCCGCCAATCTGCGATGCGGCCGCACGGCCGGTTAGGAGAAGTAATGCGCGATCCCCAATGGGCGCCCTTGTCCTGCACGACTGCAGGAATCTGGGAGATCGATCCGGCCTGGGTGGAAGAAAACCTGCATTCCGTGACTGTGCTCGATGTGCGCGAGCCTTCGGAGTGGGAAGGGCCGCTTGGGCGTATTCCAGGTGCCGTGCTTATTCCGTTAGGGCAATTGCCCGGCCGGGCGAATGAGGTATCGGGAGTAAAACCCATCGTGGCCGTATGCCGCTCGGGTGCCCGCTCGGCGCAAGCAACGCAAATGTTGCGCGAGGCCGGATTCAAGAAGGTTGCAAACCTTCCCGGCGGAATGATGCGCTGGCGTGCGGAGGGCCGCCCGGTCGAAAGCGCCCGCGCAGAATCCTAAGGGGTTCGCAAAAATCCGTGCTTCTGAAAAGCAGCGTCGAAGTACGATCCGGCAATCTTGCCGTCATCGTTGATTGCGCTGGGGACCGTTCCTTCGGATCCCTTAGGGTTGAACTTCGTGAATGTCCCATCCGCGTTACGCACAAAGCCGCGCGTGCTGTCTATGGTGAAGAGACCCGCGATAACTCCGTTGTTGTTGATGCTGCGCGGGACCGTGCCCTGGGATTTACGCGGGTCGAAGGTTGTGAACGTGCCATCGGCAGCGCGTAGATACCCGTGCTGCACAATGTTTGCATCCACATAATAGCCGACGACATCGCCAAGATCGTCGATGCAGCTGGCGGCCGTGCCAGCCGACCCGGGAGGATCGAACGTTGCGATAGTGCCGTCTGGCGAGCGGATGAACCCATGGACGACATAGTTGGAATCGGACCAGGTGCCGGCCACGGCACCTGCCTGATTAATGCCTGAAGGATCCGTTTCAATCGATCCCGGAGGGTCGAACGTCGAGAATTTGCCGTGCGGCTTGCGTACAAAGCCGTGGGGCGCGCCGTCGTCCCCGAAATACGAGCCGGCGATCGTTCCCTTGCCGTTTATCCCGGTTGGGCTGGTGCCCGTCGATCCGGGGACATCGAAGGCCGAGACAGTTCCGTCCGCTGCCCTCAGAAAGCCGTGAGCCTGGCAGGAGGAATCCAGATAATAACCGGCAACCGTGTTCTTCCTGTTGATGGCGGCCGCGTACGTTCCGCAGTCCGCGCCTTCGACATCGAACGCCGTGATCGTTCCGTCGCGCGCGCGCAGAATGCCGTGAGTGGCCTGCGCGTTGTCCTCATAGTAGCCGGATATCCATCCGCCGGCATTGATTCCGGTAGCGATCGTATTGATCGAACCTGGCGGATCGAACGTAATCGTTCCTGCTTGCACGGGATAATTCGCGACGGCGGCGCAGGCGAAGGCGCCAAGCGCAAATCCGCAAGAGACAGTACTCTGCCGAATCGCCGATTTCGTTCGCATGATAATCCCCCAAGTGAGTGGAGCGGAGGCTCCAGCACGATGAGGGGATACTATGCCGCAACACGGCTTTTGACCACGGCCTTCGCGCCCCGGTTTGCACGCCTGCAAGCAGCGAGCAGGAGCTGCCGGCGGCAAGTGTCAGATGGCCTGTAAGCCGGGTTCTGTCCACCGCTTGTGCGGATAGATGGCCATTCCTCTGGGATGCGCATTGCTGCGCACCTCGCGCGACCCACCCGGACGGCGATCCGAAAGCAGATCACGTGCCATCCCTATTTGGTCTTGCTCCCGGTGGGGCTTGCCCTGCCGCTTCCGTCGCC
>JAICVV010000034.1 GCA_025935155.1 Alphaproteobacteria bacterium | reverse complement strand
TTCATAGTGCGCGGGTACCATGGAATCGCACAAAAGGTCTCCCGGTTCGATCATCTGCTCGCCAAGATCGTACGCGTAATAGGCAGCAAACGGATCTTGCCGGTCGCGCGCGAGTATCGCCTGATCGATGTAATCGCGATGCGCGATCGAGCGATGGAACTGGCGCGGATCGCCAAGCCCCGCCTGGCACATCACCCACGAAACGAACGCCGCCGACCACGGCGCGGCCCAGCGCGTGGGCTGGCCGCCCGCCGCATACCAGTAGGCGTTCTGGGTGCGGAGGACAGATGCGCCATCCGGCGTCGCCGACCAGTAGCCGGCGATGGTGGTGTCCATCGCCGGGTCGAGATCGGCGGTCGATTCCGCACCCTGTTCGGTCACGCCCTGCGCCGCGCCGACATTCGGGGGCAAGGCATTGAAGCCGGTGTTGCTGAGATCGACAGTGTGGGACCCGAAGAACGCCCATTCCTGCACTGCGATATCGACGATGCGGCGGCGGAGATTGGCGGTCGGCCAGACGAGGCATTGCGGATCGAGAGTGCGCATATAGCCGCGCGGTCCGATCACATCTTCGGACGGCGGAACAACGTCAAGCACGCTGCGCGGCAGGCGGGGTGTGGCGAAGGCTGGAAAACCTTGGGCCAGCGCCAAAATGGAAAGCACGATAACAATCGATCGAATACGCATCGTGGTTGAGTTGTATCGCCCGATTGCGCTAGGGCAAATGAGGCGTACCGCCCTCTTGACGAGAGACAATTGGCTTTTATCGACGCGCGGCAAATTCCCGACGGCACGGAACTCACGCCCGATCTGGCGATCATCGGCGGCGGCCCCGCCGGGATCACGCTGGCGCTCGCGCTCGCAAACACGCCCATCAAAATGCTGTTGTTGGAAAGCGGCGGCGTGGAATTCGATGCCGCAACGCAAGCGCTATACGCCGGCGAAGAATCCGGTGTGCGCTATATCCCGCTGGATGCAACGCGCCTTCGCTATCTCGGTGGTGGCACCAATCACTGGGGCGGCTGGTCACGGCCGCTGGACCGCATCGATTTCGAACGGCGCGACTGGCTGCCGTTCTCCGGCTGGCCTTTTCCGCGCGAGGAGATCGAACCCTATTTCGCGCGGGCGCAGCATCTGATCGAAGCGGGCCCGTTCCTGTACGATAAACTGGCGAATGGCGTATTGCCCGGTCCGCTGCTGCCGCTCGGCAAAGGTGGCCTCTACAACAGTTTTTTCCAGTTCAGCCAGTGGCACGGAAATCCGCAACATCTGCCGACGGCCTTCGGGCATCGCTATAGCGAACAGCTGAAGCGCATTCCCAACCTGCAGCTGATGCTGCATGCGAACGTCACCGGCTTGCGCCTGGCAAAGGATGTGCGCTGGCTCGATCATCTGGATGTGGCGACGCTCAGCGGCCGCAAATTTACCGTGAAGCCGCGCCATACCGTGCTTGCCTGCGGAGGAATCGAGAATGCAAGGCTATTGCTTGCCTCCAATGACGTGATCGCGGCCGGTGTTGGGAACGAGAACGATCTCGTGGGCCGGTATTTCGCCGATCACGCCATCCCGCGGGACAATGCCACGGTTGTTGTCTTTGGCGGTGAAATCGCGGGCTACTACAAAACCACCAAGGACGCGCAGGGCGCGCATTTCCGCGCCACGATTTCGCCCACTGAAGCGTTCCGCCGCGACCGGCAATTGCTTGGCGCGCTGATCACGGTCGAACAGCACGTGGGACTGGACGCACTAGGGCAGGCCGCTGTGGAAACCGCGTCCGGCGCCCTCGGCATAAATGCCAGCGAGGCCCATGCCTACTCGCTAGGGGTCGGCCTTGAGCTGACACCCGATCCGGACCGGCGCGTTATGCTCACGAGCGCGCGCGACGCATTGGGCATGCCGCGGCTGAAACTGAGCATGACGATCGCGGATGACGACCTTGCGCGCTATCGGGAGGTGCTGAACGAACTTGGCCGGCAGCTGTTGGCATCCAAGACCGGTATGCTGCGGATCGACCGGCATAGCCGCGCCGATTGGCTCTCGGTCATGGATTGGGGCAATCATCACCTTGGTACGACGCGGATGCATGACGATGCCAAGCAGGGCGTGGTGGATGCGAATTCGCAGGTGCACGGCCTTGCCAACCTGTTCGTGGCGGGCAGTTCGGTGTTCCCCACCTATAGCGCTTCCAATCCGACGCTCAATCTTGTGGCCTTGACGCTACGTCTCGCGGATCATCTCAAGGGCGTTTTCCGATGAACCGAACGCGCAGAAATGTGATCGCCGGCGCGAGCATTGCGGTGCTTGCGGCGGCGGGACTCGGTTACGAGGGCTGGCGGCATTTGGCGAAGGGTTATCCGCCCACACCTTACGACGACCTGCTGTCGTTATTGCCCGATCGCGAACCAGCGAAGCAGGTAGGGCGCGCGTTTCTCACGGCGAATAGCGGATTCGTACCGGCGCGCGCTGCGGGTGCGCTACGCCAGCGCATCGCCGGACGGCCGCTCAGCACGGTGCTTCAGGACGAGCTCGCCCAAGGCGACATTATTGAAGCGGGACACTGGCTGTTGCCGCAAACCCTTGTTGGCCTCTGCGCATTGGCGGCGAAGAGTTAGCGCGCGATCACTGGGCGGGCGGCGGAGGCGGCACGTAATCGGGATCTCCGGGACCGACGCAATGGCCTTTGGCATTCGCGGCTGTCACGCCCGGCGTCACCACAGCGCTGCCGCTGGTTTGCACGAATTGCTTGCCCTGCTGCTCGCATTGCGAGGCGGCAACGTCCTGTGCGTGCTCCTCCGCGGCTCCCGGAGGATAGCAGCCTGCAAGGGCCATAGCTCCGGCCGCTGCCATAAGTAGATAAGTCCGCTTCACGTCATTTCCTTCTCATTCTATCTCCGCTCGATAACGCGCGGACACGGAAGATTGTTCTCACACGCCGGAGGCAGCTGTGAGAAATCCGCTTTCGGCTGGGTGCCGGGTTGATAAGTCCGTTCCAATCCCCACATTTGATAGCGGAAGCGGTGCCCATTGGGGCCGCGAAACGTTATCGAACCGGCAGAACAGCGGGCCGGCGAAGCTGCTCCAGGAGGGCTTTGAGATGAACAGGACCGCCTTTTTCAACAGTCCCTTCATGTTGGGCTTCGATCATCTGGAGCGGCTCCTGGAGCGGACGGCCAAATCGGCGAACGACGGGTATCCGCCTTACAACATTGAGGAAACAGGCCCCGATCGCCTGCGTATCACGCTCGCCGTCGCAGGTTTTTCGCGCGACGAACTGGATGTCACAGTCGAAGACAATCAACTCGTCATCCGCGGCAAGCAAACCGAATTGGCAGACAAAACGTTTCTGCACAGAGGCATCGCGGCGAGACAGTTTCAACGCGCATTTGTCCTCGCAGATGGAATCGAAGTTACGGGAGCAGACCTGGCGAACGGACTTTTGTCGATCGAACTCGCACGGCCCCAGCCGGAAAGCGTTACGCGCAAAATCGACATCAGGAGCGGCAACAACAAGGGGCAGGCGGAAGGAGATCGGCAATGACCGATATGGAAGAATTCTACGACGGCGAAGAGGATGCATTCGACCCCGCGCGGATCGCATACATCAAGCCGACCGGCACCGAAGAGGCTCGCAAACTTGGCATCGTTCCGCCGGGAATTCAGCTACCGGCCGGCGCCACGCTCTATGTGCTGCATTCTATCGATGGCACGGTTCTGGGCTACACGGATAGCTGGGACGGCGCCTATGGGGCAGCGGTGCAAAACGAATTGACGCCGGTTTCCGTTCATTAGGAGCCCTTCAATGGCAGCAGGTTGCCCAGCTTCATGCAGCCTGCTGCCGCCGGTTTGTGCGTTCCGTCAGCAACGCATAGAGCACCTCTGGCTTGTTCGCTGCGCGAAGCTTTTCACAAGTCGTTTGGCTGCGCAGCAGCCGTGAAACAGTCGCCAATGCCTTCAGATGATCTCCGCCTGCATCCGCAGGCGTAAGCAGCAGAAACACGAGATCGACAGGCAAATCGTCAATCCCTTCATATGGGATGGGCGATTCCAGGCGAACGAAAACGCCCAGTATCCGCGGGAGACCGGAGATGCGCGCGTGCGGAATGGCAATCCCCTCCCCCATTCCAGTCGAGCCCAACCGCTCCCGCTCGAGCAAACTTTCGAAAACTCGCCGCTCCGGCACCCCGCTCAATTGCGCCGCGCGGGCGGCCAAGTCCTGAAGCAGCTGCTTTTTCGTGTGCACGCGCAGAGAGGGCGAAACGGCCTCCGGCGCGATCAGATCGGTGATGTCCATCGGATAACCTGACGGTGAAGTTACGGGCTGCCGGGTGGCTTCACCCGCTCATGGTGATTTTTCAGTCTTCTCTTGTAACGCCGGACCTGCTTCTCAAGTTTAACCACAGCCACATCGAAGGCATGGTAAGCGTCGCCTGCGGTCCCTTCCGCCTTTAGCACGATGCCGGAATCGAGGTGCGTCGTGCAGTCCGCGCGAAAGCCGGTCCCTTCATGCGAAAACACCACGCTGGTTTCTGCGCCTCCGTCGAAATGCTTTCCAACCACCGTCTCCAGACGCGTCCGGACCTTGTCCGGAAGCACCTCTCCGATCTCGAACTGCTTGCCTGAAACGCGGAGCTTCATGTCCTGCTCCATATGTAGGAACGCTCCCGATGAGCGCCATCGGGAGATTACTCCCGAAAAGGGCGGGCGACCATATGGCTGCGGCCTTCCTGGCTGTCAACGGCGGTCCTAAAGGACGGCGGCGGCCCCGCTGAGCTTCACTCTACGCCGCTCGACCGAGGAGGGAATCCGCATGGCTTCCCGGTACTTGGCAACGGTTCGCCGCGCGATGCTGACACCGTCGGCCGTAAGCATGGTGACGATGCGGTCGTCGGAAAGAACGTTGCGCGACTCTTCCTTTTCGATCATCTCGCGAATGCGATCGCGCACGGCTTTTGCGGAATGGGCCTCCTGCCCGTCGATTGCGGAAATCGCCGCCGTGAAGAAATACTTCAGCTCGAAAATGCCCCGCGGCGTCGCAATATATTTGTTCGAGGTGACGCGGCTCACTGTCGATTCATGCATGCCGATTGCATCGGCGATGGAACGTAGATTGAGCGGCCGCAGGTGGCGGATACCGTGGGCAAGAAAGCCATCCTGCTGGCGCACAATCTCACTGGCTACTTTGAGGATCGTGCGCGCGCGCTGATCCAGACTCTTGACCAGCCAGTTCGCGTTGTTCAGGCATTCCATCAAATAATTCTTCGCGTCCTTATCCTTTGCGGAGCGTGAGACGCGGGCATGGTAGCGGGAGTTTATCAAGAGGCGCGGCAGCGTTTCAGCATTGAGTTCAATATGCCAGCCGCCTTCGGCGCTCTCGCGAACGTACACATCCGGTACTACGGCCTGCACAGGCTCACTGTTGAACGCCAGGCCAGGCTTCGGGGTGAGCGCGCGAATCTCGGCGATCATGTCCGCAATGTCGTCTCTATCGACGCCGCAGATGCGGCACAGCCCCGCAATGTCCCGCCGCCCGACCAGTTCAAGATTGGCAAGAAATACCTGCATCGCCGGATCGAGCCGGCCCAACTCCCGCAGTTGCAGCGCAAGACATTCGCTCAAATTGCGCGCTCCAACACCGGTGGGATCGAAGCCCTGCACGATTTCGAGCACACCCGTCACAAAGTCTTCGGTAGTATCGAGCTGTATCGCAATTTCGGCAATGTCCGCGCGCAGATAGCCCGCCTCATCGATTCCGTCGATGAGAGCCATCGCGATAAAGCGCTGCTCGGCTGTTACACTTGCGATGGAAAGCTGCTCGAGCAGATGATCCTTGAGGCTAACAGCTTTGGCGAGCGTGCGGCCGAATTCGTCGCCCGCATCGTCGAGCGACGCAGACGAGCGCAGAGTTGTCCAATCGGACAGCTGCGCGTCGAGTTGACCAGATGGAGAGGAGTCTTCCGCGTAGACGTCGCTGCCTTCGGCGTCGAGGTCATCGGCCTTGCTGAAATCTTCGCGCGCCAAGGCGGCCTCCAACGGCTCGTCAGCCGATGACGCACTTTCCTTCGGTGTCTCGGCTTCGGCATCGGACGGCTCTCGCTCGTCCCGTTCCAGCAGCGGATTTTTCTCGAGTTCAGCCTCGACGTATTCGGCCAATTCCAGGTTCGAGAGCTGCAGCAGCTTAATGGCCTGCTGCAATTGCGGCGTCATCACCAGGGATTGCCCCTGACGAAGCTCCAGCCGCTGCACCAACGCCATGTACCCTGCCCCTCACCGTGGCCTAAAGCGTGAACCGTTCCCCGAGATAAACGCGGCGCACATCGCGGTCGTCTACGATTTCCGCCGGCGTGCCCTCCTTCAGCACTTGGCCCTCATGGATGATATAGGCCCGGTCGATGATGTCGAGCGCGTCCCGCACATTGTGATCCGTGATCAGCACGCCAATGCCGCGGTCCTTCAGGTGAATCACCAGATCGCGAATGTCGTTGACCGCGATGGGGTCGATGCCGGCCAGCGGCTCGTCCAGCAGGATGTACGAAGGATGGGTGGCCAGAGCGCGGGCAATTTCCACCCGCCGCCGCTCGCCGCCGGAGAGCGCGATGGCCGGCGTGTCGCGCACATGCGTCACGCCAAACTCCACCATCAGCTCTTCCACCATTGCCTCGAGGCGGGCGCGATCCGGTTCGACCAACTCCGCCGTGGCCCGGATGTTTTCTTCGGCAGTCATGCCCCGGAAGATCGACGCCTCTTGCGGCAAATAGCCGATGCCCAGCCGCGCCCGGCGGTACATGGGCATATGGGTGACATCGTGCCCGTCCAGCTCGATGGTGCCGTAGTCCGCCGGGATCAGGCCGGTAATCATGTAGAAGCAGGTGGTTTTGCCGGCACCATTGGGACCCAAAAGGCCGACCACCTCGCCGCGTCTCAGATTGAGGGAGACGGCCCGTACCACCGGCCGCTTGCGGAAACTCTTGCCGATTTTATGGACGGCCAAGCCAGGCTCCGCAGCGCTCGCTAGGGTGGTCTCACGGGCCTTCAGAGGGGTAACGGCAGCAGGGGCGGTCATAGTGTCCATGGCAAGAACTGTGCCTACTCCCCCTTTAAGGAAGCGTGAAGCTATTGGGCAGCCGGCGGTGCGCTGCCATCGGTGTCAATAGTCTCTTGTACACGCGCAGGCTTATCTTGTGAGGAACCCGCCTTCTTGCCCTTGCCCTTCGCAGCACCTGTCCCTGAATTCTGCTGCTGTGGGGGCGGGATAAACAGCCCCTGCACGCGGTTGCCCGGCATGCCCTGCGCGTAGAGGTGCGCCAGATTCGTGTTCATATCCATCACCAGCCTGGTGCCGCGCATCACATCCTTTT
The DNA here is from genome assembly GCA_025935155.1 of Alphaproteobacteria bacterium. Classification (GTDB taxonomy): domain Bacteria; phylum Pseudomonadota; class Alphaproteobacteria; order Micropepsales; family Micropepsaceae; genus Rhizomicrobium. The sequence continues at coordinate 4,145 of JAICVV010000034.1, read as the reverse complement.
CTTTTGTGAGCACAACGTGACCGGTCATGGTTATGGTCCGGGGGCCCAATTCGTAAACTCCGTTATCGCCCGTGGCGGTACCGTTTGGCGCAGTGACTACCACTTTCCCACTCGCTTCGATCCGCGTCGGTTTTCCCTGATTGACATTTACCTTCATCGTGTCGGCGCGCATCCGCATGTCGCCCTGGATCACGAGCACATTGCCGATGTAGGTGCCGACTTTCGTGGCGAGATCGCCCACGAAATTATCGGAGCTGACATTGATCGGAGCGTTGCTGTTGTGGCTGCCCAGCAGATTCACGCCTGAGCCGTTGCTGCCGGTTTTCGCAGTTTTTTCCGTTTTGGCCGCTTTCGCGGAATCGGACTTGGCGGCGTTATTCTTCGCCGGCGGCGCCGAAGGCGTTTGCGCCAGTGCAGAAACGGGGCAGGCGAGCAGGACAGAAAGCGCGATTGCGATCTTCATGTTTTTCTAATCCGGCGAACGGCCCCAGGTTTTGCCGGCTTGTGTCCACTGTGCGGAGGATAGATCACCATTCGCACATTTCCGTCCAGAAAAACGTGCCGCGTCGCCTTTTCGATATGGAAGCGGTCGGCACGCAAGGTGCCGAGCGGCCCTTGCCCTGTCACCTCCTGGTCGCCCCGAATGGTCACTTTCGCGCAGCGCGGCGGCGGCTTCCCGCGTTTGGCAACCTTGGTCGAGGGCGGCTTTCCGGTTTTCGGATCGCAGCTCGGCGCCAGGTCCACGAATGCGGCGTCGGTGTGCAGCTCATACCCGCTGTCGGAAAAAAGCGCGAGCTTGCCCCTCAGCCATAATTTTTGTGCATCGGTATCGAGATAACCCACGGGGGCATTCATATTGTACCAGGCACCATCCTTGCCCGTGAGATCGGCCTCGATGTGCTGAAGCCGAGCGTGATGAATGTTATGCGGGTTCTGCACCGCCTTTTCCGCCGTGACCACAAATGGGCTCCCGTCGCTATCGGTGCCCATGAGCCGAGGCTTCAACATCGTCAGATCGTTGGCGACATGACCCATGTGCTCGAAGGTCATGGCGTATTGCTTGGTGTCGCGCGGCTGCAGGGAGTAAGCGATCACGGCGAGCAGCAATCCTGCGGCCAGAATCAGCAGCACACGTTTCATGATACTGACGAAGCGCGTATAGCGCTGCGCATCGTGTACGGTTGTGCGGGCGGGAGCTGACCACCCAAGGGGCGCGCGCCGGTGTGGTGCAGAGCGAGTACGCTGTGGGGTCTTGTGCATCGGCAGCGGAATGGGTTTTGCCACTAGGCGATTCCCGCCCGCAAGCAGTCGTGAATGTGCAGAATACCGGCGGGCCGCCCGCCTCTGTCCTGCGGGTCCAGCACAAACAGCCGCGTAATTTTGTTGTCATTCATGAAGGCGAGCGCCTCGGCCGCCAATTGATTGGGCGTCGCGATCTTCGGCGTCCGGGTCATCACCTGACCTGCGGTCTTGTCGAGCAAATCGCGGCTCATGTGACGCGACAGGTCGCCATCCGTGATGATGCCGATCAGGCCACCTTGCTCATTCGTAATTCCAACACAGCCGAAGCGCCGGGCCGCCATCACAATCAGCACCTGTTGCATGAGGTCGGTTTCCGCGGCCAGCGGAATCTCGTCGCCCGTATGCATGAGATCGGAAACGCGGATGAGCGCCCGCCCCAGCGATCCACCCGGATGAAGCTCACGATACTGGTCTGCGGAAAATCCACGCCGCTCCATCAGCGCGACCGCCAAAGCATCGCCAAGCACCAGCATCAAGGTGGTGGAAGTTGTCGGCGCAAGCCCCATCGGGCAGGCCTCACGCGATTTCGGCAGCAGCAGCTTCACATCGGCCGCCTGCATCAATGAAGAGTCTGGATTGGCGGCCATGCCGATCAGCGGAATGTGAAAGCGCTTTGCATAGGTGACGAGATCGGACAGTTCGGCTGTTTCGCCGCGCCAGGAAATCATCAGCAATACATCGCCAGGCACCAGCGCACCCAAATCGCCATGACTTGCCTCCGCTGGATGGAGGAAATGAGCGGGCGTACCGGTAGAGGCAAGTGTCGCAGCAATCTTGCGGCCAATGTGGCCGCTCTTCCCCATGCCACTGACGATCACGCGGCCTTTCGCAGCAAGCACGATCTCAACGGCACGGGTGAAGGCACCATCGATGCTGTCGTTCAGCGCTCGGATTGCTTCGCCTGCATAGTTCAGAACGCGGTGCGCAGCAGCAATATCGCCGTCGCCTTCCGGTTTTGCGGCAATTGTCGCGATATTATCGGCAGAACGCATCGAATGACCTTGAATCGTGAGTAGCGCCCCGGCCGACGCGCCGTGCTGCCATCGAAGGCACAACCACTAGGGAATCCTTAATAGCCGGATTATGGGCGCCGGCGGCCTCTCATTCAAGGCGCAGAAAGCCCTCCAACCACTTGCTAATGCGCGAAAATATCCACATCCGGCCAGCCGGCGAGGTCTAGTTCTGCGCGGGCGGGAAGGAAATCGAAACAGGCTTGAGCCAGTGTAGCGCGGCCCTCGCGCGCAAGCATCGCGTCCAGCGCTTCCTTCAGCCGATGTAGATACGCGACGTCGTTCGCCGCATACGCCAACTGTTTTTCCGTGAGTTCGGCCGCGCCCCAGTCCGAGCTTTGCTGGTCCTTCGACAGATCCACGTTCAACAGTTCACGCACCAAGTCCTTCAACCCATGCCTGTCGGTATAGGTGCGCACAAGTTTGGACGCGGTGCGTGTGCAATAGATCGGCGCCGTTGTGACGCCGAGATACCGCTTCATTGCAGCGATATCGAAGCGCGCGAAATGGAAGAGCTTCAGCACGGACGGATCGGCAAGCATCCGCTTCAGATTTGGCGCAGCGTAAGCGCCAGCATCGAACTGGACCATGTGGCAGGTGTTGTCGCCGGACGTCAATTGCACGAGGCAGAGCCGGTCGCGGTGGGGATTGAGGCCAAGTGTTTCGGTATCGATGGCGACCGATTTTCCGAGGTCCAGCCCGTCCGGTAAATCGTTCTTGTGCAGTTTGATCTTCAATTCGAAACCTCTCGTTCCTTTTTAGACCATCAACTTTGGGGGGCGGCAAGCTCCGGCGCCTCCGGCAGCGCGCCGAGATCGCGCGGATGCGCATAATCCAAACCATAACCGAATGGGAACAGCGGATTGTAGTGGGCGTCACCCACATTCAACGGGGTCTGATCCGGGCTGCGCGGCCATGAGAACGACAGCCGGCCGTGAAAATCGTACTGGATCGAGCCGTCCGGCTTGCGGAAGAGAAGATCGGCCACGCCACCGCCTTCGCTGCCCGGCAGCCACGCGGCAACAAAGGCGTCGGCTGCGTTGATTTCAGGCGTCGTGTAGAGCGGCCGGCCGGAGAGGAACACCGCGACCACCGGGATACCCTGTGCCTTCAACCGGCGTAGCAGCTGCACATTCGGGCCGTCCGGCGGTTCGAAGCCAACATCGGTACGATCGCCCTGCCCTTCAGCATACGGATTTTCACCGAAAACAACGATCGCCACATCCGGCTTCGCTGTGAAGCTGCCGTCGATGCTCAGCGTGGCGCTACCGCCTGCTGCCTTCACTTGTTCCGCCACGCCTTCGTAGATTGTCTGTGCATTGGGAAAATCGGCGCGCGTGTTGCCGTCGCCCTGCCAGGAAATTGTCCAGCCGCCGGTTTGCTTGGTCATGTCTTCCGCGCCGTCGCCCGCGACCAGCACGTTCATGCGTGGGTTGAGCGGCAGTAGCGCACGCTCGTTCTTCAATAAGACCAGTGACTCTCGCACAGCTTGCCGCGCCACCGCGCGATGCTCCGGTGACCCGAGCTCATTCCACTGACCGCCATAGGACCGCTGTGACGGCAACCCCTGTTCGAACAATCCAGCGCGCAACTTCACGCGCAAAATCCGCGACACCGCTTCGTCAAGCCGCGCCATCGGAATTTCACCGGAGCGAACCTCCTCCACCATGTTGGCGTAGAGGCCCTTCCAGGTATCAGGTGCCATGAACATGTCGATGCCAGCTAGAAACGCAGCCGGGCAGCGAGAACCGGTGCAGCCGGGCACTTGGGTGTGGGCATTCCAGTCGCTCACAGTAAAGCCGTTGAAGCCGAGCCGATCACGCAGCACGTCCT
>JAICVV010000296.1 GCA_025935155.1 Alphaproteobacteria bacterium | reverse complement strand
ATCTGCGATATGATCGCGGTAGTAGGCGATGAAGCCATCCACCAGCTCCTGGATGCGCTCAGGCGCGGCGCGCTCACCGGTGGCCGCCATGGCTTGCTCGATCAACGATCGCGCCCCGAAACCCACCATGTGCCGCAGGGTCTGCGGATCGACAGTCCTGCGGCCTTCGGAAGTGAGGACGGCGTTGAGCGCCGCGAGAAGGTCGGGCGCCGTATCGACAAGAGTGCCATCAAGATCGAAGAGCAGGGCAGGACTGTTCATCAATAGAGAGTGCCGGGTAACCATTTCGGCGGCAATATACGGTCGTAAATCGTCATTTTGCCGCGAATCTGCCGCACCTTATCGGCTACGGACTGGCGGTAACGGCATTCGCAAGGAGCAGACCCGGCGATGAATTGGGCTGGCATTATTCTGGCGGCGGGCGAAGGCAAGCGGATGAAATCCGCGAAGCCAAAGGTGATGTACGCCATCGCGGGCCGGCCGGTGCTGGGGCACGTTATCGCCGCCATGCGAGAGGCGGGGATCGGCAAGATTGTGGTGGTCACGTCTCCCAGCGCTGCGGCCGTGCGTGCGTATGCGGAGAGTTTGGGTGCGGCACATGTCGTCCAGGAACAGCAGCTGGGGACAGGGCATGCGGCCGCCTGTGCCGCGCCAGCGCTTGCGGGCTTTTCTGGAACACTATTGATCAACAATGGCGATATGCCGCTGGTCACGAGTGACACTCTGAAAGCCGCCCTATCCGCAGCAGAAGGAACCGGGCTGGCCATCGTCGCCTTCCAGCCGCCGGATGCGGGAGCGTACGGCCGGGTACTTTGCGACGCGAACGGATATCTCGACCGTATCGTTGAGGCGAAGGATGCGAACGAATCTGAGCGGGCCACAACCTTGTGCAATGCCGGCACCGTGGTTGCGGACGCGCGGAACTTCTTTTGCTGGGCGAGCAAGCTGGAGAACGGCAACGCGCAAGGTGAGTTTTACCTCACCGACATACCGGCGATCGCCAAACGCGAAGGCGTGCGCTGCGCGGTGATGGAAGCGGATGCCACCGAAGTCATGGGCGTAAACACTCGGGCAGAACTTGCAGATGCTGAGACGCAGATGCAGCAACGGTTGCGGGCGAAGGCTCTTGAGGATGGCGCCGGGATGACGGCGCCCAGGACGGTGTTTCTGTCATTCGACACTGTGCTCGAATCGGATGTGCAGATCGGCCCTTTTGTCGTATTCGGCCCCGGCGTAACGGTGCGGAGCGGCGCGGAAATTCGGGCCTTTTCGCATCTGGAAGGTTGCACGATTGAGCGCGGTGCTATTGTGGGTCCGTACGCGCGGCTCCGGCCCGGCGCCCAGATTGGAGAAAATGCTCACATCGGCAATTTCGTAGAGGTGAAGAATTCGACGGTTCAGAAAGATGCCAAGGCAAACCATCTCACCTATCTGGGCGATGCGCAGGTTGGCGCCGGCGCCAATATTGGAGCGGGAACGATCACCTGCAATTACGATGGCTTCGACAAGCAGCGGACCGATATCGGCGCCGGCGCGTTTATCGGGTCCAATTCAGCGTTGGTGGCTCCGGTGAAAATTGGCGACGGCGCCTATGTGGGGGCAGGCAGCGTGATTACGAGCGATGTGTCCGGCGGTGCTCTTGCCGTGACCCGCGCAGAGCAGAAAGAGCACGCCGGCTGGGCGGCGAAATTCCGCGCGCGCAAAGGCGCCGAGAAGGCAAAGAAAGGAAACTAGAATGTGCGGCATAGTCGGCATTGCCGGAACCAGCGAGGCCGCGCCGGCCATTCTGGAGGCGTTGAAGCGGCTGGAATACCGCGGCTACGATTCCGCCGGGATTGCTACGCTGATCGATGGGCACATCGAGCGCCGCCGCGCGCCCGGCAAGCTTTCGAAGCTTGACGATGCCTTGCAAAAACATCCCCTTGCCGGGGTCACCGGCATTGGGCACACGCGCTGGGCGACGCACGGTGCGCCGACGGAAAGCAATGCGCATCCGCATGCATCAGAGCGCGTGGCGCTGGTACATAACGGCATCATCGAGAATTTCCGGGAGCTGCGTGAGGAACTGGCCGCCAAGGGCCACACATACGAATCCGAAACCGATACGGAAGTCGCAGTGCATCTGGTGACCGATTATCTAGACCGGGGATTCGATCCCGCGTACGCCGCCATGGAAGCCGCAAAGCGCCTCACCGGCGCCTACGCCGTTGCCATGATATTCAGTGGGGAAGAACGGTTGGTGATCGGCGTGCGCCGGGGCAGCCCGCTCGCGGTCGGTTACGGCGCGGACGAGGGTTATCTCGGCTCGGATGCCATTGCGCTCGCACCGTTCACCAATCGCGTGTCGTATCTTGAAGATGGCGATGTTGCGGTGATCCGCGGGCCCGAGATTCGCATCTTCGACAGTGAAGGCCGTCCCGCGAACCGCGAAATCAGGATCACGAATGCTTCCGCGGGGTTGGTCGACAAGGGCGGCTTCCGCCACTTCATGGCGAAGGAGATTCACGAGCAGCCCGAAGTCGTCAGCCACACGCTGTCGCACTACATCGATCCCGAAACGCGAACGATTGCGCTGCGCAATCCCGCGGTGGTGGAGGCGCTCGCCAAAGCGACGCGCCTGACGATTTCGGCTTGCGGTACTGCGTTCTACGCCGGTCTAGTCGGCAAGTACTGGTTCGAGAAGCTGGCGCGGCTTCCTGTGGAAGCGGACGTCGCGTCCGAACTGCGCTATCGCGACCCTGTCTACCCCAGCGATGGCGTGGCGCTGTTCATTTCGCAATCCGGCGAAACCGCCGACACGCTTGCGGCTCTGCGCGACGCCAAGAACCAGGGACAGACGACGATCGCCATCGTCAACGTGCCGGAAAGCAGCATCGCGCGTGAGGCGGATATCGTGCTGCCGACCTTTGCCGGGCCGGAAATCGGCGTTGCCTCCACGAAGGCGTTCACCTGTCAGTTGAGCGTGCTGGTGTGCCTTGCCATTGCGGCCGGCCGCGCCCGCGCTTCCCTTTCGCCGGCGGCCGAGCGCGATCATGTGACGTCGCTGCTGGAAACCCCGCGCCATATGGTCGATGCGCTGAAGCAGGAGAGCCGCATCGAGGCGCTCGGCCAGGAAATGGCGAAGGCGCAGGACGTGCTTTATCTGGGCCGCGGTCTGAACTTCCCGATCTCTCTCGAGGGCGCGCTAAAACTCAAGGAGATCTCCTACATTCACGCCGAAGCTTATGCGGCCGGAGAAATGAAGCATGGCCCCATCGCTCTGATCGATGAGAAAATGCCGGTGGTGGTGATCGCGCCCTGCGATCCCCTGTTCGAAAAAACCATCTCCAACATGCAGGAAGTGATGGCGCGGGGCGGCCGGGT
>JAICVV010000009.1 GCA_025935155.1 Alphaproteobacteria bacterium | reverse complement strand
TATGGCAGAAGACAATCCCGTCAGCGCGATGCTGCTTCGGCAATTGCTGAAGCAACGCGGCTACAAGGTGCGCGAGGTCCATTGCGGCGAAGCTGCCTTGAGACTTGGCGAACGCGAAACTTTCGACCTTGTCCTCACCGACATTCATATGCCGGGCCTGAATGGCATCGAGACCACCCGACGATGGAGGCAACGCGAGGCCACGCTGGGCAGGCCACGCACGCCAATTCTTGCACTCACGGCCGACGCGGTGGAAAGCGGCAGACGCACTTGCCTTGAGGCGGGCATGGATGGTTTCCTGACAAAACCCATAGACCCTGCCAACCTGGATGCGATGCTGAAACAGGTTTTCTCTCAACGTGAACTGCCCCGCGACGCGGCATGAGCGCAGCGCCGCGCGCATCGGCGCCCGAGCCTGTTAGCCGCACGCGAGCGGCCCTTCAGTCTTACCTGAAGCGGCGTACCGCGACGATGCTGGTGCTCGGCGCGGCGTGCGGACTTCCGCTGCTCACAATATCTAACGTACTGGGCTTATGGCTTACCGACAACGGCGTTTCCATGACCGATATCGGCCTGTTCGCCTACACTCTTCTTCCCTATTCGTTCAAGTTTGTCTGGGCACCTATACTGGATCAGGTGCATCTGCCTGTGCTGCACCGCCTGCTTGGCAAACGCCGCTCATGGATGTTGGTCGCGCAACTGGGAATACTGATCGCCTTTGCCGGCCTCTGCTTTTCGAATCCCCGCACGGACCTGGTTCAGGTCGCGCTCTTCGCTCTTCTGCTGGGATTTTCGGGCGCAAGCCAGGACATTTCGGTGGACGCCTGGCGTATCGAGATTGCGCCACGCGAGGAGCAGGGAACGATGCTCGGCGCCTATCAGCTCGGCTATCGGCTGACGGCGCTCGCGACCGCGGCGCTTACTCCCTATATCGCGCAACTCGCCTCCTGGCGCACTGGACTGCTCTTCCTCGGTTGCCTGATTTTTTTGGGAATGGGCGCAACCTTCGCCGCGCGCAGACCGCCGGAAAGCGATGCGGCGGAGCAAGTGGATATTGCCGAGAAAAAGCTCCATATCCGCGGCAGAACCGGTTCCGCGCTCGGCTGGTTCTATGCTGCAGTGGTCGCGCCGTTCGTCGATTTTTTCCGCCAGCATCGCTGGGCGGGGCTACTCATCCTTGTGATGATTGGAACGTATCGCCTCCCAGATTTTATCATGGGAACAGTGGCGCGCCCTATGTACCGGCAAAGTTTTTCGCTTGTTGAAATCGGCACGATGTCCGGTCTGGTTGGCGTGTGGGTGACAATTGCAGGAGCGTTGCTCGGCGGATTTTTTGTTTTCCGGCTCGGGATCATGCGTTCGCTGTTCATCGGCCTTATTGCCGTCATCGCCGGCAACCTCACTTACGCACTGCTCGCAGCCAGCGGACACAATCTTGCGATGTTCGCCATTGCGATCGGTGTCGAAAATCTCGCTTCCGGATTCGCGGGAACGGCTTTGCTGGCGTATATGTCAAGCCTGACCAGCGCCGCCTTTACGGCAACGCAATATGCCCTGTTCAGCTCTTTCTATGCCCTTCCCGGAAAACTGATTGGTGGCGTCTCCGGCGTATTCGTCGACTGGTTTGCCCATCATCGAAGCATTTTCGACACGTGGCTTCCGGGAACTGGCGGATTACCCGGCAATGTCGTCGGCTTTGTTCCTTTTTTCATTGCGACGGCGTCGGCAGGTATACCCGCACTCGTGTTGCTCGTACTTGTCTATCGTCTTGAGACGCGTGCTCCGTGCGAAAGCATCAGGCAGCAATCGGAATTGCGCTGAATTGCGATGAGGAGCCCAATTCTGTAGATTCGTTTTGTCTTGACGCTTGGAGCGCCGCCCCGAAAGACCTCTCGCCGACTTCAGGAATTCGCTTTGGTTAACGTTCACGAGCCCGGGCCGTTGCAAGGACGTCTTGCCGAATGGCCCGTTCTGGCCGCTGCGGGCGCACTCGAGGTGCGGCTGGCGGAAACGGAAGGTGAGGTCGATGCGGCGCAGCATCTTCGCTATCGCGTATTCTATGAGGAGATGACCGCTGTTCCTTCGCCGGAGATGCGCGAAGGGCGGCGGGATTTCGACCGCTTCGATGCCTTTTGCGATCACATGCTGGTGATCGATCGAAGCGCAATCGATGCTAACGGCCAGCCCGTAGTGGTTGGCACATACCGGCTCATGCGCGATATCGATGCGAACCGCGCCGGCGGCTTTTATACCGGCGGCGAGTACGATATCGGCCGCATGTTGGCCGAATCGGGCACTTCCAATCTCGTTGAGCTTGGCCGCTCGTGCATTTTGAAGGACTACCGCTCTAAAGCATCGACGATGCAACTCCTGTGGCGCGGGGTGATGGTGTATTGCTTGCGTTTCTCGATCGATCTGATGTTCGGCTGCGCGTCGCTCGCAGGAACCGATCCCGACGCGTTGTCGCTTCCGCTTTCTTACCTTCATCATTACCATCCCATGCCGGATGGCATCGCCGTGCGAGCATGGCCCGAGCTGTATGTGGAAATGGACCGGCTTCCGAAAGAGCTTATCGAGCCGAAAGCCGCATTGCACGCGCTGCCGCCAATGATCAAAGGCTATCTTCGCGCCGGCGGTTCGATTGGAGACGGTGCGGTGATCGATCGCCAGTTCGATACGACCGATGTCTTTATCTATTTCCCGCTTTCGACAATGGATTCACGGTATCGCGCCCGCTTCGCACGCTCAATCGAACTGTAGGACGTCTCGAGCAAATCGTATAAAGAATTTTGGAGGCACGGGCACGTCTGTGAGAAGCGGCTCGAAGCCGCTGACTCAGCCTGCCAGACGCTGCTCAATGGCATCCCAGACGAGCGCGGCCGCATCCGGTCCGCCAAAACGCTTCACCTCCTGAATACCTGTCGGCGACGTGACGTTAACCTCGGTGAGATAATCTCCAATCACGTCAATCCCGGCGAAGATTAATCCGCGCGATTTGAGCTCTGGCCCGATCCTCCTGCAGATGAATTCCTCCCTTGCGGTCAGTGCCGTTGCCTCCGGCCGTCCTCCAACATGCATGTTTGAGCGGGCCTCGCCCTGCGCCGGAACGCGATTAACGGCGCCGGCGCATTCGCCGTCCACCAAGAGAATACGCTTGTCGCCATCGCGAACTTGCGGGACGTACCGCTGCACGACGATCGGCTCGCGATAGAAGGCGGTGAACATTTCGAGCATGGCGCCCAGATTCTCGTCGCTCTCTTTTACGCGAAACACGCCAGCGCCCCCATTGCCGTACAGCGGCTTCAGAATGATGTCCCGGTGCTCGGCGCGGAATGCGCTGATTTCCGCCCGGTCCGACGTGATCAGGGTCGATGGCATCAGATCCTGGAACAACGTGACAAACAGCTTCTCCGGCGCGTTGCGGACATGAAAAGGATCGTTGACAACCAGCGTTTTCGGATGGATGCGCTCGAGAATATACGTGGCAGTGATGTAAGCCATATCGAACGGCGGATCCTGCCGCATCAGCACAACATCGGTTTGCGAAAGGTCCTGAACAAAACTCTCGCCCAGGGTGAAGTGATCGCCCTTCCGGTTCCGCACCGCGAGGGGGCGGCAGCGCGCCGTCACGATACCGTCGCGAAACGTTAAATCGCGCGGACCGTAATAGAGCAGTGAATGGCCGCGCGCCTGTGCCTCAAGCGCGAGCGCAAAAGTCGAATCGCCTGCGATATCGATCCGCTCGATGGGATCCATTTGAATGGCGACGATCAGCGGCATGTATCCTCCAGAGCTGGAAGCAAGCGACGCATTGCGCTCTCATATGTAATCTGCTGTGCGAAAGATCGGCAACGCCGGTCTGTTCTACAGGCGAGTACTGCCCCAGGCTTCTGGCTGCCAAGCGGCAGGAAAATGCTGCGGCAGACGGCGCGCAGCAACAGTTACCAGATCGAAGCGAACACCTTTGGCGCCAAGCTGCGGGCGCTGCGCCAGATACAGTTCTGCCGCGCGCCCGATCCGCATTTGCTGGTGCATGCTCACCGAGTCCAGGGCGGTCTCGCCGGCCGTCCGTGCCTTCACTTCAACGAAGCATAGTATGCCCGCAGGCGATCGCGCGATCAGGTCGATTTCTCCGAACCGGCTCCGGACGCGCCGGCCAAGAATTCTGTAGCCTTTGAGCATCAGCATAATGCTGGCAAGCAGTTCGCCGCGGCGGCCACGGCGCTCGGCAGCCAGCCTTGCGTTGCGGTCCTTGCTCTTCACAGTTTTGTCTTTAGACTGAGCGCCCGCTCGTAGATAGCGCGCTTCGGAAAATCGAGCGCTGTTGAAATCAGGTCCGCCGCCGCGCTCAAAGGCATATAGGCCATCGCCTTTTCCAATAGCGCATCTGCCCGAGCGACATCGGGCGTGGAAGCGATGGGGGGCGCCACAACGACGGTGATCTCCCCCTTTGGCGGCGGCTGGGTCGCGAATTCCGACGCCAAAGAGCCAAGGCTGCCCCGCCGGACCTCTTCGTGCAGCTTGGTGAGTTCACGAGCCACTGCAGCATCGCGGTCGCCCAGAACCGAATGCATATCAGCCAAGGCTTCGGCGATCCGGCGGCCGGCTTCGAAGAAGATCAGACTGGCAGCCACGCCTCGGACTTCTTCCAGCGTGCGCCGCCGCTCTCCCTGTTTGCTGGGAAGAAATCCCGCAAACAAAAACCGGTTCGTCGGAAGACCGGCCAAGGTGAGCGCCGTCAGCGCCGCGGAAGGGCCCGGTATGGCGTGCACGCTCAGGCCCTTTGCCAGCGCCTCACGCACCAGCTTGTATCCCGGATCGGAAATGAGGGGGGTTCCCGCATCGCTCACCAGGGCAAGCCGCGCCCCTCCGGCCACGCGCGCCAGCAACCGCGGCCGTTCGCGGACCGCATTATGGTCATTGTAGGGAGTGAGCGGTTTCGAGATCCCATAGATGGCCATCAGCTTCGCGGTCACCCGGGTGTCCTCCGCTGCGATCAGGTCGCAGGAGCCAAGAACATCCAATCCCCGCAGGGTGATGTCGCGCGCGTTTCCGATTGGCGTGGCGACAATGTAAAGTCCCGCAGCCTCGCTTGGTGCGTTATGGCGGGCAAGATTATTTTCGGCGCGTTTCCCACCGCTTTCCGAGGACTTCGTTTTCGATGATTGCATCCCGGCCCACCCGCCTGCTGAAAAGAGTTTGCGCCATTGCGGGCGCACTGGCGATAGCCAGCGTCGCGGCCTGCGTGCCGCCTCCCAAACCGCAAGCCCCGCCCGCTCCTCCACCCGCGCCGGCACACGCGCGGACAGTTGCCAAGCACCCGCTGACCGGAGAACAGCCGGGCTTCATTCGTCTTTCCAATACACCAGCCGGCCATGTGCCGGTACGAGTGGGCGTGTTGCTGCCGTTTTCCAACGGTTCGGCCGCCACACGCAACCTCGCAAAAGCCATGCTGAACGCGGCACAGCTCGCCATGTTCGATGCCCATAATCCTGACATTCTGCTACTGCCGGAAAACGAAGGTGCGACCCCTGCCGAAGCGGCATCTGCCGCACGCACTCTTCTGTCCGAGGGTGCGGAGGTGATTATCGGCCCGTTGTTTGCGCAATCGGTAACGGCCGTGGCTCCGGTTGCGCGCGATCGCGGGGTTCCGGTGATTGCATTTTCCACCGATCGCGCGGTCGGCGGCGATGGCGTGTTCCTCCTCAGCTATCAGCCCGAAACCGAGGTGAAACGCGTGGTCTCTTATGCGGCCGCGCATGGACACAGCAATTTCACGGGCGTTATTCCCCGCAACGCTTACGGTGACCGCGTCCTTGGTGCGTTCAAGGCGGTGGCGGCCGCGGACAAAGTGACCGTTCGCGCCGTCCTCCGTTTCGATCCGGGTACAACCGACCTTTCGCAGACCGCCAGTGCCGCTTCTGCAAGCGGCGCGGATGCGATCCTGATTGCCCAGGGCGGTACACAGCTCGCTGCGCTGGCCGCCCTGCTTGGTCCCACTCATCCGCAGCTGCTGGGAACCGGTCTGTGGGCGGAGAGATCGCTCGCCAGGGAGGCATCGCTCTCCGGCGGATGGTTCGCCGCCCCGCCGCCGCGGGCAGACGCAAATTTCGATGGGCATTACCGCGCAATTTTCGGAACAGAGGCTCCTCAACTGGCGCCGCTTGCCTATGACGCGATTTCGCTTATTGCGGCTCTGACATCGGGAAAGCCCTATCACCGCTTCACAGATGCGGCGCTCCTGGACCCGAACGGCTTTTCGGGAGTGAGCGGCGTATTCCGCTTCAATGCAGACGGAAGCTGCGACCGGGGCCTCGCCATCCTGGCGGTCACGCCGGAGGGATTTCGCATCGTCGACCCCGCGCCGCGGAGTTTCCAGGCGCCGGGTTCTTAACCGGCCAGCGCCACGATGAGGCTGTTGAGGACAAGGCGGCCGGATTGCGTCGCGGCAACATATCCGTTGCTCACTTGCAGTAGGCCTTCGCACTCAAGGGACGCGATGTATTGGCGGTCCAATGAAATGCCCCATCGGCTTTCGTAGCGGGCCAAATCAACCCCTTCCATAAGCCTCAGGTTCATCAGCAGATGCTCGCGCGCAGCATCTCGTTGGGTAAGTTCGACATTTTCGAGGAATGCATGTCCTTCGGCGCCGACTTTGGCGCGCCAACGCTCTGGCAGCCTCTCCGAAGAAAATGCGATGCGCCGCCCTGACAGGGTGAGGCGGCCGTGCGCGCCAGGCCCGACGCCAGCGTAATCGCCATATCGCCAATAAAGCAGATTGTGACGGCATTCGGCACCGGATCTCGCATGATTGGAAATCTCGTAGGCCGGAATACCCGCCGTATCGGTGAGCTCCTGCGTGATTTCGTACAGGGCGGCAGCCGTATCGTCGTCAGCGATGGTGAGCGCACCCGTCCGCGCCAGACTAGCAAACGGTGTCGCCGGTTCAATTGTCAGCTGATAAAGAGATAGATGTTCGGTCCCGAATGCTATCGCTTCCCTAAGCTCGCTTCGCCATTCCTGCACGGTCTGATGCGGACGGGCGTAAATCAAATCCAGCGAAACGCGATCGAAACATTGCATCGCCAGCCGTAAGGCGGATCTCGCTTCCGCCGCATCGTGTAAACGCCCGAGTGCCTTCAGGTCCCTATTGTTCAGCGCCTGAACGCCGAGCGACAGCCGATTGACGCCTGCGTTCCGGTAATCGTGAAATCGCCCTGCATCTGCACTCGCCGGATTCGACTCCAGGGTGATCTCTACGTTCTGTGCCACCGGCCAGAGTTTCGCGATTGCATCCAGAACGCTTGCAACAGATTGCCCGCGCATCAGCGATGGCGTTCCACCGCCGAAGAAAATTGTTTCCACGGTAGGACGCCCAGCGCCTTGCAGTGTGGCGATACAATGCAGTTCCCGAAGAATCCCGCTTACCCAATCTGCGTCCTCGATCTGCGAACGAACATGGGAATTGAAATCGCAATAAGGGCATTTGGCCGCGCAGAACGGCCAATGCACATAAATTCCGAAAGGCTCAGGGCTCACTGAGATTGGACAGGCCTGTGGCCGCCAGAAATTTTTCGAAGGCGCGCGCCCGGTGGCTCATGGCGTGCTTTTGCGCAGGTTCCAATTCCCCAAAGGTTTGGCCCAGTCCCTCAGGAACGAAAATCGGATCGTAACCGAAGCCGCGGGTTCCACGAGGCGGGAACTCAACACGCCCATGCACCTCGCCTTCGTATGTTTCGGTTTCGCAATCAGGCGATGCCAACGCGAGCACGCAAACGAATTTTGCCGAGAAATCCGCTACATTTTTCTCCTGCAATTCGCGCCGGATGCGAGAAATTCCGGCTGAAAAATCCTTCTGCGGGCCGGCCCACCGTGCGGAGTAGATGCCTGGCGCGCCGTCGAGAGCCGTCACGCACAGCCCTGAATCGTCGGCCAGCGACACGAGACCGCTGACCTCCGCCGCGGCACGCGCCTTCAGGATTGCGTTTTCTTCGAAGGTAGCGCCCGTTTCCTCAGGTTCTGGCAAGCGCAATTCGGCGGCGCTTTTCGTTTCAATCCCGAAGGGCGCCAGGAGGTCTGCGATTTCGCGCAACTTGCCGGAATTGTGCGTCGCCACCAGCAGCGTGCCGCCTCGCAACCTCATGCGATCGCCTCTTTCTGCAGCTGTACCAATTCCACGCAACCCTTACGCGCCAGCCGCAACAGTTCGCTGAACTGTTCATCTGTGAACGGGGCACCTTCCGCCGTGCCCTGCACTTCCACCAGTCCGCCCGAGCCGGTCAGTACGAAATTTGCATCGGTTTCGGCCGAGGAATCTTCGGCGTAGTCGAGATCCAGCACGGCGTGGCCTCGAAAAATTCCGCACGAAATGGCTGCCACCTGATCCTTGATCGCCCGCCTAGACAGCATGCCGACCTTGCGCATGAAGCCAATGCATTGGGAGAGCGCCACAAAGCCCCCCGTGATCGAAGCCGTGCGGGTGCCGCCATCGGCCTGCAGCACGTCGCAATCGATCACGATCTGCCGCTCGCCCAGTGCGGTGAGGTCCACCACTGCGCGTAACGAACGCCCGATCAGCCGCTGGATTTCCAGCGTGCGGCCGGACTGCTTGCCTTGCGCCGCCTCCCGGCGAGTCCGTTCGTTGGTCGCCCTGGGCAGCATGCCGTATTCCGCAGTCACCCAGCCTTTGCCGGTTCCTTTCAGAAAAGGTGGGGCTTTCTCTTCGAGGCTTGCCGTTACGAACACATGCGTGTCGCCAAATTTCACCAGACACGAGCCTTCGGCGTGCCGGGCGACACCGGGCTGCAAGCTGACAGGGCGCATCTGGTCCGGCGCGCGATTGCTCGGCCGCATTTCGCTACCTTGAAGTCGGCGGTTTCTGCCGTTACCTAGCCCTCCCGGACCGGCGGCTGCAATGGGCCGCCGTTACACTGGAAACTCGTGTGCGATCAAAGGATTGCGCAGCAGGAGTATTGGATTGAGCGGTCCCACGATCGATTGCGCACAAGCCCGAATGCTGGCCGGTGAACTCGGCGAGCGGTCGCGGGATATCCTGCGCCATCTGGTAGACGCCTATCTTTCATCGGGCGAGCCCGTCGGGTCCCGCACCCTTTCGCAGCGGCTGCCGCACAGTCTCTCGCCTGCGTCGATCCGCAATGTGATGGCAGACCTTGAGACTCTGGGTTTGCTGTATTCGCCTCACACCAGCGCTGGACGGGTTCCTACCGAAAGAGGCCTGAGGCTGTTCGTGGATGGTCTGCTGGAGATCGGCGAATTGTCAGCTACTGAGCGTGCCGCAATCGAAGCGCGCATCTCGCCGCCGACCCGGGGGCTGGAAGACGTGCTGACGCAGGCGACGATGATGCTCTCCGGCCTTTCGCGCTGCGCGGGCCTGGTAGTCGCGCCGAAGCAGGAAACCGCATTGAAGCATGTCGAATTTGTCGGCGTCGCGCCGGGCCGGGCTTTGGTGGTGATGGTTACGGAGGACGGACAGGTTGAGAACCGGCTGATCAACACACCGCCCGGCTTACCTATGTCGGCGCTGACAGAGGCATCCAACTATCTGAACGCACGGCTTCGCGGCCGCACCATGGACGACGCCCGCAGCGAAATTCTCGCCGAGCTGGAAGGCGAACGGGCGGAGCTCGACCAGCTGACCGCCAAGATTGTCGCTGAAGGCCTCGCGACCCTGGCCGTCCCAAACCATCCCGAGCATACGGAAGCCGAGAAGGTGCTGATTGTGCGCGGGACTTCGCATCTTCTCGACACGGTCGAGGCGCAGACCGATCTCGCGCGGGTACGCATGTTGTTCGAGGACATCGAGCGCAAGAACGAACTCATTCATCTGCTGGAATTGGCGAAACAGGGGGATGGAGTAAAAATTTTCATCGGGTCGGAAAACCGGCTGTTCAGCCTTTCGGGCTCTTCCATCGTTGCGGCCCCCTATGCGAACGCGCAGGGCAAGGTGATCGGTGTAATTGGCGTATTGGGGCCCACCCGGATCAACTATGCCCGCATTATCCCAATGGTGGATCACACCGCGAAAGTCGTGAGCCGATTGTTCGCGTGAAACGTTTCAAGGGATGCCCATGAGCGATAATCAGGACTATATGCCGGAAGCACAGGGTGCGAACGATGCAGCGGTCGAGGGCGATGAACTATCGAGGCTCTTGGCCGAGAATGCCGAGCTAAAGGATCGCGTGCTGCGGGCGCTGGCGGAAGCTGAGAACATCCGCCGCCGTGCGGAGCGCGACCGGCTCGACGCCTCGCAATACGCGGTCACGAAATTCGCGCGGGACATCCTTGCGGTGGCGGATAATTTCGCGCGGGCCATTGAGGCTTGCCCGGCGGAAGCGAAAGAGAGCGCCAGCCCGCAAGTAAAAGGGGTCATTGAAGGGGTTGAAGCGACGGAGCGGCAGCTGCTTGCCACGCTGGAAAATCACGGTGTGAAGCAGATCGACACCTCAGACGGAAAATTCGATCCCAACTTCCATCAGGC
This sequence comes from Alphaproteobacteria bacterium, assembly GCA_025935155.1. Taxonomy (GTDB): domain Bacteria; phylum Pseudomonadota; class Alphaproteobacteria; order Micropepsales; family Micropepsaceae; genus Rhizomicrobium. The sequence goes on along the minus strand of JAICVV010000009.1, from coordinate 6,034 downwards.
CATTGCGGAAGTGGCTGGCGAGGGCAAGCCGCCTGGCAGCATCGTCAACGTCGTACAAACGGGCTATGTCATCGGCGACCGCCTTTTGCGGCCCGCGATGGTCACTGTCGCACGCCGCGACACGGCGGCCGGAAGCAATAAATCCGCGAGCTAACTCGGCCCCTCGACAACCTTGCCTGGCGGCGCAAAGCTGGCTCGCATGAACTGTAACGCCCTTCCAGACGAATGACTCGACTGCGGATCGCCCTTGCAGGTGCAACCGGCCGGATGGGCCGTTCGATCGTTGGGACGATTGCGGAATCGGAGGATTGCGTTCTGACAGCCGCGATTGTTCGAGGCGACAGGAAGGCCGCAGACATCGTCGCGCAATCCGGCGCTTCGGTGCTCGTCACAAGCGATCCTGCCAGAGCCATACGAGACGCGGACGCCATTGTGGACTTCAGCACCCCTCGGACCTCGGCAGATTTGGCAGAGCTCGCCGCCCGAGAACATGTCCCGCACGTCCTTGGCACCACGGGATTTTCGATTGAAGAGGAGAGGCGAATCGCCGGCGCCGCGAAACAGACCGCAATTGTGAAATCCGGAAACATGAGTGTCGGCATCGCGCTGCTCGCCAATTTTGTGAAACGGGCAGCCGCCGCCCTGCCCGATTTCGACATCGAAATTCTGGAAATGCATCACCGGAAAAAAGCCGATGCCCCCTCTGGCACAGCTCTGCTTCTGGGCCGCGCGGCTGCAGAAGGTCGAAATGTAAGGTTCGAAGATGTTTCAGATGCGCGCGGCGAGCGGAACGGGGCGCGCGCGGAAAACACGATCGGTTTCGCAAGCCTTCGCGGCGGCACGGTTGTTGGCGAGCATCAGGTGATTTTCGCCGGCCCGCACGAACGCCTGGCGCTTTCACATGTCGCGGAAGATCGCACCATCTTTGCGCGCGGCGCCCTCGCCGCTGCACGGTGGTCGCAAGGAAAACCCGCCGGTCTTTACAGCATGCAAGACGTGTTAAGCGATTTCATCCCGTAGCCGGATCGCATGGATCGAAGGCAATTCTCATAGGGCGTTCATGGTCAGCAATTCGTAATTCGCAACCACTTCGTCGTTTTGGCTGGTGATCGTCACCGCCCAGCGCACCTCGCCGTACTCGTCTTTCCGGAGAGTCTTCGATTTCGCGGTGAGCTGCACGCGCATCGAGTCGCCCGGCTTCACGGGTTTGAGGAAGCGCAAATTGTCGAGGCCATAATTCGCCAGCACCGGTCCCGGCGCGGGATCGACGAACAATCCCGCCGCGAACGACAGCAGTAGGTAGCCGTGCGCCACGCGCCCGCCGAAGAACGGATTGGCCGCCGCAGCTTCCTCATCCATGTGGGCGTAGAAGGTGTCGCCGGTGAAGTGGGCGAAGTGCTCGATATCTTCGAGCGTGACGGTGCGCGACTCGCTGATGAACGTCTTGCCCAGTTCCAGTTCGCCGAATTTCAGGCGGAAGGGATGCGGGGGCGCGCGATGTTCCGGCGCGCCCTTGATCCAGCTGTTGGTGACGGAGGCGAGCATGCGCGGGGATCCCTGCAACGCGGTGCGCTGCATGTAGTGCATCACGCCGCGTAGGCCGCCGAGCTCTTCGCCGCCGCCGGCTCTTCCCGGCCCGCCATGCACCAGCATCGGCAGCGGCGAACCGTGGCCGGTGGATTCGCGCGCGCAATCGCGATCCACGATCAGCAGGCGGCCATGAAAGGCGCCGGCGCCGGTCAGGACCGCGCGCGTGACATCGGGATCGTAGGTGAAGAGCGACATCACCAGCGATCCGTTGCCCTTGTTCACCAGCCGGACGGCATCGGCGATGTCGTTGTACGGCATCAGGGTTGCGACGGGACCGAAGGCTTCCACTTCATGCACCGCGGCGGCGGCTTCCGGCGAATCGCAGCGCAGCAGAACGGGTTCGAGAAAGGCGCCCTTGCCGTTGCTCTTGTTCGGATCGCCGCAAACGATGCGTGCTTCGCGCGACAGCTTTTCGATCTGGCTGCGCACATCCTTGCGCTGCGACGCGCTGACCAGCGCACCCATCTGGGTTTTCTCGTCGCGCGGATTGCCGACGACCACTTTCGCCAACCGCTCTTTCAGCGCAGCTTCCGCGGCATCGATGAGAGCGGCGGGAATCAGCGCGCGGCGGATGGCGGTGCATTTCTGCCCTGCCTTGGCGGTCATCTCGCGCACCACTTCCTTCACGAACAGCTCGAACTCCGGCTGATCGGGCGTGGCGTCCGGACCCAGCACAGCCGCGTTGAGCGAATCGCGCTCGGCGATGAAGCGCACGGCCTCGCGCGCGATCACCGGATGGCGTTGGAGCTTCTGCGCCGTGTCCGCCGAGCCGGTGAAGGAGACGATGTCCTGGCCGGTGAGATGATCGAACAGATTGCCGGCCGGACCGACGATCAGCTGTACCGCGCCGTCCGGCAGCACCTTCGCTTCAATGAGGATACGGAACGCGGCTTCTGCCACGTAGGCCGACGCGGTGGCGGGCTTCACGATAGCAGGCATGCCGGCGAGCAGGGTGGGCGCGAGCTTCTCCAACATTCCCCATACCGGGAAATTGAAGGCGTTGATGTGCACCGCGCAGCCCTGCAGCGGCGTCAGCACGTGCTGGCCGACAAAGGTGCCGCGCTTCGACAATCCCTCCACCGGCCCATCGATCAGGATGGTGTCGTTCGGCAGTTCGCGGCGGCCTTTGGAGCAATAGGCGAACAGGGTGCCGGCGCCGCCTTCGATATCGATCCAGCCGTCGGCGCGCGTCGCGCCGGTTTCATAGGAGAGTTCGTACAGCTCCTCCTTGCGCGCCATGATCGCTTCCGCCAGCGCCTTCAGCATGCGCGCGCGCTGGTGGAACGTCATCACGCGCAGCGCCAGGCCGCCAACGGCGCGCGCGTGGTTCAGCATGCCTGCGAAATCGCGCGCGCCGCTGCCCACTTGTGCCACTGGTTCGTCCGTCACCGCGGAAGCGATGTCGCTCAGCGCGCCTTCGGGTTCGAGCCACCGCCCTTCCGCATAGCTCATCAACTTCAGAGGCTTCATCCGCGGCTCCCTATCGCGATGCCCTTTTACACTTCCCTTGCACGGGAGCTAAATGGGTTTCCCGGATGGTTCGGAAAATGAAATACGAGTGCGATCCTCGGTTCGACGGTTACTACCTTGAGGACAGCTACGTGCTGGCAGTGGATGAAAGCGACCCTTCCAGGCTCGCATTCTCGCTGTTGCTTGTTCTAACTCCTAAGCACCCGCAGTATTCCGTGCCCAAGCCCAGAGAACAGTACTGCTATCGGAACGGCGCACTGACCTTTGAGGGCGTGAGTGCCATCAGTTGGGCGGAACGAACCTTTAGGCCCAGCCGGGACGCTGCGGGCGAAGTTGACTATGGAAATATAGATGCATTCGAGCTCGAAGCCGGCGGGCGGTACTATCTGGAAGGAGATTGGGGGCGCGTGACCCTCACAGCTGAGAGCGCAAAGATTGCCATTTCTGGTGGCTCTTAGCGGCCGGTGAAATTCGGTTTGCGCTTCTCGCTGAAGGCGGCGACGCCTTCGCGATAATCAGCGGAGCGGCCGAGTTCGCGCTGGTTGTCACGCTCGTGATCCAACTGCTGATCGAGTGAGGCGCCCCAACTGGTGCGGATCGCGCGCTTGATCGCCGCATAGCCCTTGGTCGGCCCGCGGGCGAACTGCTCCAGCAGCGTGTTCGCGTCCTCCATCAGCTTGGCATCGTCGACCGCGCGCCAGATGAGGCCCCAGGCTTCCGCCTGCTCCGCGGTAATAGGCTGGCCGGTAAGCGCCAGACCCATGGCACGCGCCTGCCCCGCCAGCCGCGGCAGAATCCAGGTGCCGCCGGAATCCGGCACCAACCCGATATTGGCGAAGGACTGGATGAACTTTGCGCTCTTGGCCGCGAACACGATATCGGCGGCGAAGGCGATGTTGGCGCCGGCGCCGGCCGCCACGCCGTTCACGGCGCACACCACGGGCTTGGGCAAATTCACCATCCGGCGGATCAGCGGGTTGTATCGGTTCTCCAGCGACTCGCCGAGGTCGACGCCTTCGCCACCCGGCGCCACCGCGCGGTCCGCCAGATCCTGCCCGGCGCAGAAGCCGCGTCCCGCGCCGGTGATGAGCAGCGCACGCACGCTCTCATCCTGCTCCACTTGCGTCAGCGCTTCCGCCACCTCGGCGTGCATCTGCACGGTGAAGCTGTTGAGGCGGTCGGGCCGGTTGAGCGTCAGCCGCGCTGCGCCATTGGCGACCTCGAACAGAATGGTTTCGTACGCCATCGCCAACCTCCTCACCCAACCAGCAAGCGTGCGATCCACCACAGCATCAGCCCCAGCACCCCCGCTGCCGCCACAATGGGAAACACTTCACCGGCTTTTGCGATTTTTCGATCCGCCATGGCCGGACAATAGGTCTAGGATGCCAGGATGGAAACGGCACCCCGCGACCACGGAAAACGCGGATTTCAGGGGTTTTCCCGCCGCCTGAGCCAACCGGTGATGGAGCCGCCTTAACGCCGTATCCGTTCCCTTATATTAGAAGAGCGGCCGGAGAACCCGATGTACACGACCGAACTGAAGGACAAGAACCAGAAGTCTGCGGCCGTTTCGCTGGCCGACGAAGACCCGGAGAAGCTCGCCGCTTTCGAGGCGCGCGTGGCCGCCGACGATTTCATCGAGCCCAAGGACTGGATGCCGGAGGCGTACCGCAAAACCTTGGTGCGCCAGATTTCGCAGCATGCCCATTCCGAGATCGTCGGCATGCTTCCCGAGGGCAACTGGATCACCCGCGCACCCAACCTGCGCCGTAAGGCCATCCTGCTCGCCAAAGTGCAGGACGAAGGTGGCCACGGCCTCTATCTCTATGCCGCCGCCGAAACGCTCGGCACCTCGCGCGAAGAGATGATCGAGGCGCTGCATTCCGGCAAGGCGAAATACTCAACCATCTTCAATTACCCGACGCTCACCTGGGCGGACATCGGCGCCATCGGCTGGCTGGTGGACGGCGCGGCGATCATGAATCAGGTGCCGCTGCAGCGCACGTCTTATGGCCCGTACGCGCGTGCCATGGTGCGCATCTGCAAGGAAGAGAGTTTTCACCAGCGCCAGGGCTACGAGATCATGTGTGTGCTGGCGGCCGGAACGCCCGAGCAGAAGCGCATGGCGCAGGATGCGCTGGACCGCTGGTGGTGGCCGTCGCTGATGATGTTCGGGCCGCCGGACGACAAATCGCCCAACACGGCGCAGTCGGTGCGCTGGCGCATCAAGCGCGAAACGAACGATGAGCTGCGGCAGCGGTTTGTGGATGTGACGGTGCCGCAAGCCGAAGCGATTGGCTTGCGCGTGCCCGATCCGGCGCTTCATTGGAATGAGGCGCGCGGCTCTTATGATTTCGGCGACATCGACTGGGAGGAGTTCTACGCGGTGGTGCGCGGCGAAGGCCCGGTCGCCAGGGAGCGCACGCAGGCGCGGGTGAAGGCGTGGGAGGACGGCGCCTGGGTCCGCGAAGCGGCCGCCGCGCACGCTTCCAAGCGCGCGATGAAGATGGCGGCAGAGTGATGAACGCTAATTGGCCATTGTGGGAAGTGTTTGTGCGGGCGAAGAACGGTCTCGCGCACAAGCACGCGGGCAGTGTGCATGCCGCGGATGCGCGCATGGCCATTGAGGCGGCGCGCGATGTTTACACGCGGCGGATGGAGGGCGTGAGTTTGTGGGTGGTGCCGTCCAGCGCCATCGTGGCCTCCGATCCGAAGGAAACAACCGATCTGTTCGCACCGGCGGAGGACAAGGTGTACCGCCATCCGACCTTCTACACGATTCCGGGAGGCGTGAAGAACATATGACCGTTCAGTCGTCATGGCCGGGCTTGACCCGGCCACCCATCGCGCGAGCGTCGGCGAGCGATAGACTCTCTTCGGCGCGTGGACACGCGCCGGATTGGATGGCCGCCTCAGGGGCGGCCATGACGAATGTGTTTCACCACGCGCTGCGGCTGGGCGACGATGCGCT
>JAICVV010000422.1 GCA_025935155.1 Alphaproteobacteria bacterium | reverse complement strand
AGACATGAACCCGATATCAGCAGGTCCGGAGGAACTCCGGGCCCTTCGATTGGTCGTCGAGTCCCTGCGTGACCGGATCGCCCATGTGGAGACGCGGGCGCAGCACGCCGAACAGGAGGCCCATCTGGCGCGCGAGGAGGTCCTGCGACTGCGGGATGCCTTGGCTGCCGCCCAGCGTGACCAACAAGACTTGAAAACGATGCGGGCGCGGCTCGCACGGATTCAGGTTCGCGGTCTCCTCGCGCGCGTCCTCAACCGGCATTAGAGCAACATTCGATCGAACCGAACCATTCGATCGAATAAAGTTGCTCGTCAAAACAAAGATCTAGCAGGCTGCGGAACAAGTCGGGGATTTGCTGATGCTGTTTTGGTTTGAAGCCCTCTCCTGCGCCCGGGCGGGGAGTGATGGGGGTATTTGGCTGTAGGTGCAGGGAAAGTTGTTGGCCGCGGACGGAGTCTGAGCGTGGATCAGGCGGCGAGCAGCTTTGGGATGCGCACCAGGTTGTAGGCGGCCGCCGTCAGGGTGAACTGCCAGCCGACACGGGCGGTGCCGCGATGGTGCGTCTTTCGCCGCCCGCCCACGGTCTTCATCCAGCCAAATCCCTCCTCGATGCGTTTGCGGATGCGCAGGCTCACCGCGTAGCCGGTGTGGCGGGTGGTGCGGGCGTCGATCGCCGAGCGGCGCCCGTTCGTGTGCTGGGCCACATGCGGGGTCACGCCCAGCCGGCGCATCTCGGCCACGAAGTCCCGCGTGTCGAACAGCTTGTCGGCACCCACGCTGGCGCGGCCGCCGGCCGGAAGCTCGCCCAGCATGTCGGCCGCCGCCTCGCGCTCAGCGGCGCGCCCGTCGCCTGGGTCAGTCGGGTGTCGACCACCAGGCCGCTGCGGTTCTCCATGAGCAGGTGGCCCAGGTGACAAAGTTGCGCCGGCTGGCCCGAGGACTTGCGGAACAGCCTGGCGTCGGGATCGGTGGTCGAGGCGTGCGTCGCGTTGCTCCGCTTCTCGCCGTGGAAGTCGCGCTCGCTGTTGCGGCCGGGCCTGGGCGGCTCGCCGCCGCCGTCGCTCGGGCGGAAGCTCTTCATGCTGGCCCATGCCTCAATCAGCGTGCCGTCGACGCAGAAGTGCTCCGACGACAGCAGCGGCACCACAAGCGGGTCGGCCAGCAGCGTGGCCAGAAAGCGACGCGCCACGTCACCGTCCGGCAGGCGCTCGCGGTTCTTGGTGAACACCGTCACGTCCCAAACCGGGGCGTCCATGGACAGGCCGATGAACCAGCGGAACAGCATGTTGTAGGTGATCTGCTGCATCAGCTGCCGTTCGGACCGCACGCTGAAGAACGCCTGCAGCAGCAGGGCGCGCACCAGCTTCTCCGGTGCGATCGACGGACGGCCAATCGCGGCATACATCGCCGCAAACTCGGCCGACAGCCGGCCTAGCGCCGCATCACAGAGCTGCTTGATTGGCCTCAGTGGATGGTCAGGCGCCACCAGAGCTTCAGGGCTCACGTAGCTGAACAGCTTGCCCGTCTGCCGATCCCGCCCGCGCATCCGCCGCACTCCGAAACCCCACCGACACGGAATCAGATCGCCCGCGATTTGAGGAAGAGTTTCTCCGCAGCCTGCTAGGTGTTTGATCCCGGAAAGCCTTCTATGATCCGCTTTTTGCTGCATGACGCCCACCATATCGAGCCGCGCCTTTTTGTAATCGGCGGCAAACGGGTGCAAACGGAACCGGCGGAGCGATTGGGTGGGGTTCCCTCTCAAGACCTTTCGGTATCCATTACCTTCTGAGTTGGTTGCCGACAGCCATAATGGGAGCCGGTGATGACGGTGGGTCGGGTGGCTGGCCAGCTTCGCTTTGATTTGGATTGTGGCCGTGCCTGTGAACAAGCTGGTGCTCTCAGCAGCATGGGATT
>JAICVV010000299.1 GCA_025935155.1 Alphaproteobacteria bacterium | reverse complement strand
GCGAGATCCTGAACCAATGCCCGACGACGATCATAGTCGATCGCGTTTGCCGCCCTTGCCGCTCCCTGGCTGAGACCCCTGCTTCACCACGGGCACGGCGAAAAGCGGCCGAAGCCCCGAGGTGATGCATGGAATTCCTGCCGACCATCTCGATCCGCGCGCGGGCGCTCCTGCCCAGCCGCTGGGACGTGCTGGCCGCGCTGCTGGTGCTGGGCTTTGTCGTGGTGTTCGCCGATGCCAGTCAGCTGCTACGGCAGCCGCTGACGAGCCTTGCGCACGGACACGTTTCGCTGTCGCCGTCGCACTTGCCGGACTACGCGCTCCGCACGGCGTTGCGGATGCTGATCGCGCTGTTGCTCTCGCTGCTTTTCACCTTCACCTATGCCACCCTTGCTGCAAAGAACGCGCGGGCCGGCGCGCTGCTCATTCCGCTGCTTGACATTTTGCAGTCGGTACCAATTCTCGGATTCATTTCCATCACCGTGGTGTTCTTTCTCTCTATCGCGCCGGGACGGATTGTTGGCGCGGAGCTTGCCGCGGTGTTCGCCATCTTCACCAGTCAGGCGTGGAACATGGCATTCAGCTTCTATCAATCGCTGCGGACGGTACCGCCGGAACTGGAAGAAGCCGGGCGCATGTTCGGGCTGAACGCGTGGGCGCGGTTCTGGCGCATCGAAGTGCCGTTCGCCATGCCACAACTCGTCTGGAACATGATGATGTCGATGTCCGGCGGCTGGTTTTTCGTGGTGGCCGCGGAAGCGATCAGCGTGGGCCACACCACCATCGCCCTGCCGGGCATCGGCTCCTACATCGCCGCGGCAATCGCCGAGCGCAACCTCACCGCGATCTGGTGGGCAATCGGAACGATGCTGGTGGTGATCCTGATTTACGATCAGCTGCTGTTCCGGCCGCTGGTGGCGTGGTCGGAGCGCTTCCGCTTCGACGATCAGCAGAACGAGGAAGAGCGGGAGTCATGGGCGCTCACCATGTTCCGCCGCTCGCGCCTGATCGCCGCGATTGCCGCGCCGTTCGCCGCGCTGATGCAGCGGACGTACCGCCTGGCCCCGCTGCCGGCGCCGGACACGCGCGTGGTCCCGGCCGTTTCGCGGCGGACCGGCGACATCGTGTGGTACGCATTTCTCGGCGTGCTCGGCGCCATTGCGATCTGGCGCATCGCGGTGTTCGCGGGGCCCATTCAGCTAAGCGAGGTGTTCTCTGCGGGAATTCTTGGCGCCCTCACCGCCGTCCGCGTGTTCGTGCTCATCGCCATCGCCAGCGCCATCTGGGTGCCGGTCGGGATCTATGTGGGGCTGCGGCCGAAGCTCGCGCAGGTGGTGCAGCCGGTGGCGCAGTTCCTTGCCGCGTTTCCCGCGAACCTGCTGTTTCCTTTGGCCGTGTTCGTGATTGCCGTATGGGACCTCAATCCGGACGTCTGGCTGTCGCCGCTGATGGTGCTGGGCACGCAATGGTACATCCTGTTCAACGTGATCGCCGGTGCTTCGCTACTGCCGGTGGAAATGCGCGACGTGAGCACCAATTTCAGCATTCGCGGCTGGCTATGGTGGCGCAAGATTGCGCTGCCCGCCGTGTTTCCGTTCTATGTGACGGGCGCCATCACCGCGTCCGGCGGATCGTGGAATGCATCCATCGTGGCGGAAGTGGTGAGTTGGGGAACGCGCACGTTCCGGGCGCACGGCCTCGGTGCCTATATTGCCGATGCCACCGCGACGGGAAATTTTCACCGCATCGTGGTTGGCATCGCGGTAATGGCGGCGTTTGTTACGGTCATTAACCGCTTCTTCTGGCGGCGCCTTTATGATTACGCCGAGCGCCGCTTTCGTTTGAGTTGAAGGACACAACCATGGATTCTCCCGCCCTTCTGGATGTGCAGCACATCCGCCGCGCCTTTCCGCGCCCCGGCGGCGCAGAACTGCTGGTGCTCGACGATGTGCAGCTGACCTTGCGCGAAGGTGAGATTGTTGGCCTGCTCGGCCGCTCCGGCTCCGGCAAATCCACGCTGTTGCGCATCATCTCCGGCCTGTCTGCGCCCACGGCCGGTTCGGTGACCTATCTCGGCAACGCGGTGAATGGCCCGGCGCAGGGCATCGCCATGGTGTTCCAGAGCTTCGCGCTTTTTCCGTGGCTGACGGTGCTCGAGAATGTGCAGCTTGGGCTGGAAGCGCTTGGCCTGCCGCCGGAGGAGATCCGCAAACGCGCGCTTGCCGCCATCGATCTGATCGGCCTCGACGGTTACGAATCCGCCTATCCCCGCGAGCTGTCCGGCGGCATGCGGCAGCGCGTCGGCTTTGCACGGGCCCTGGTGGTGCATCCCAACATCCTGCTGATGGACGAGCCGTTCTCCGCGCTCGACGTTCTGACCGCGGAAAATCTGCGCACGGACTTCCTCGAGCTGTGGCAGGAGGGGCATCTGCCCATCAAAGGCGTGATCCTCGTGACCCACAATATCGAGGAAGCGGTGCTGATGTGCGACCGCGTGCTGCTGTTCTCCACCAATCCGGGGCGCGTGGTCACCGAAATCAGGATCGACCTGCGCCATCCGCGTGACAGGCAGGACCCGGCGTTCGTCGCGCTGGTGGATCGTATCTATACGGAAATGACGGCCAAGCGCGCCGAGCAGCTCGCGCGCCGCGAACGCATCCCGGGTAGCGGGCTGGGCACGATCCTGCCGCCGGTGTCGACAAGTTCGATGGCCGGCCTGATCGAGGCGCTCGCGGCCTCTGCATACGAAGGCAAGGCGGACCTGCCGGAGCTTGCGGCGGACTTGCAGCTAGAAGTAGACGAGCTGTTCCCGGTCGCCGAGACCCTGCAGATGCTGAAACTGGCGGAAGTTGAAGGCGGCGACATCCGCCTCACCCATATGGGCAAGCGCTTTGCGGAAGAAGAAACCAATGTGCGCAAGGAAATCTTCTCCCGCGCATTGATGAGCTATGTGCCGCTGGCCGCGCACATCCGCCGCGTGCTGGACGAGCGCGCCAGCCACACTGCGCCGTGGAGCCGCTTCGAGGACGAGCTCGAGGATTACATGACCCAGGAAGCCGCCGAAGGAAGTCTCGATGCGGTCATCGGCTGGGGCCGCTTCGCCGAGCTGTTCGCCTACGACGACGAGTCCGCCATGTTCAGCCTCGAAAACCCGCAATAACGGAGCACTTTGGACGGCTGCTCCGTTTTGCGGCGCCGGCGGCGAACCGCCACGAATCCGACAAGCCCGGTTCCAAAGAGCGCGAG
>JAICVV010000190.1 GCA_025935155.1 Alphaproteobacteria bacterium | reverse complement strand
GCCACAATCATGGAGCTGGTCAGCACGATGATCAGCGTTTTCGGGAAGAAGCTCATGTACTCGCCGGCGATGCCGGGCCACAGCAGCATGGGCAGGAAAGCGCCAACCATGGTGGCGGTGGAGCTGACCACCGGCCAGAACATGCGCCGCGCGGCTTCCGCGAAGGCGAGCTTCGGCGGGTGGCCTTCCGTCATCTTGCGGTCGGCGTACTCCACCACAATGATCGCGCCGTCGACCAGAATGCCGACCGCCAGCAGCATCGCGAACATGATCATGAAGTTCAGCGTGTAGCCGCTGCTCTTCAGCACCATGAAGCTCATCAGGAACGAGGTCGGGATCGCGACGCCGACGAGAAGGCCGGAGCGCAAGCCCAGCGCCGCCACCACCACGATCATCACAAGGATAATGGCAAGAATAATGGCGTCTGAAAGCGAGCCCAGCTGATCGCGGATGTCGGTGGACTGGTCGCCTACGAACGACACATGCACGCCGGCCGGAAAATACTTCTGCGCCTGGGCCAGAAGCTGCCGTACCGCCAGATTGTTCTGGATGACGTTGGCGCCCACGCGCTTCGTCACGTCAATGGCGATGGTGCGCTTGCCGTTGATGGTGGAGTAGCTGGTTGCGTCGTAGAAGGTGGGGCGAACCTGGGCTACGTCCTTGAGCGTGACGGTGGCATCGGCCGTCGCGCGAATCGGCAGGTTGAGGACATCCTGGGGGTTCTCGATTACACCCGGCACCTTGACGGCAAAGCTGCCATGCCCGGTGTCGATGGAGCCGGCTGCGATCAGCGTGTTGTTGTTGGTGATCGCATTAAACATCTCCTGCTGGGTGATGCCGTAGCTTTCGAGCTTCGCCGGATCGATCACGATTTCCAGCATCTCGTCGCGGTCGCCGGACAGCTGCGCGTCCAGCACGGTTGGAATCGTTTTCAGCTGATCGCTGAGATCGCGGGCCAAGTGATAGAGGGTCCGTTCGGGAACGTCGCCGGAAAGAGCAACCGAGATCACCGGAAACAGACTGGTGCTGATTTCCTGCACCACCGGCTGCTGCACATCGGGCGGCAACTCTGCGCGGGCGGTATCCACCTGCGCGCGCACATCGGCCAGCGCGCGGTCCTTGTTGAAGGACACATCGAACTGCATGATGATGACACCGGCGCCCTGATAGGCGCGGCCGGTCATCTCCTTCAGTCCCTGAATCGAGCGGAGATAATTCTCCATCGGCTTGACCAGCAGCCGCTCGCTGTCTTCCGGGCTGATACCGGGATAGTAGACCTGCACCACGATGTAGGGGATTGGAATGTCGGGATCGGATTCCTTCGGAATGGCGATAAACGCCAGCACGCCGGCAACGATCGTGACGATGAACGCCGCAATCACCAGCCGCGTGTTCTTGACCGCCCAATCGACGATTCTGGTCATGCGCGCGCTCCCGCCGGGATCGCCTTGACGCGCGAGCCTTCCGCCACGAACTCCTGCCCGACCGTGATGACCGTTGTCCCGTTTTGCAGGCCGGTCACCCACATGCCATCCGGCCCGTCGGACACAACGTTCACCGGCTTGAAGTGAACGATGTTGTTTTGGACAGTACGAACACCCACGACGCCGCTGTCGTTCAGCACCAGAATGCCCGGCGAGATTTTCATCGCCTCGACCTGTTTCACCGGAATGTGGATGTCGGCACTCACGCCATCGCGCAGCTTGGCCTCGGAGTTTGGCAGTTCGACCTCAATCCGAAAGGTGCGAGTGGTGGCGTCGGCTTTGGTGGCGACGAAGTAGACCTTGCCTTCAACGGTTTCACCCGTGACCAGCGTTGCATTCGCCGGCGCGCCGATCTTCAGCTTGCCGACATCCTGCTCGGAAACCGCGCCGACGGCGAGGAACGGCACAGGCGCAATGACCAGCTCACATTTGTCTCCCACCCGCATGTAGTCGCCGGCATTGACATAACGGTCATCGATATAGCCGCTGAACGGCGCGCGGATCCGCGTGTTTTCGAGTTCGATGGCCTGCGTGCGTTGGTCCGCGCGGGCCGCCTCGAGCGCGGCCATCGCCTGCTTCGCAGAGGTTGCCGAAGTCGCGCCCTGCTTCAACAGATTGTCGGCGGCGTCCCATTCCTTCTGCCGCTCCGCCACCAGCGCCTTGGCCTGGTCGAGCTTTGCCTGACGGTCGTTGACCATCAGCTCGCAAAGGATGTCGCCGGCATTAACGTGGTCGCCCTTCTCGAAATGGATCGCTTTCACGATGCCATCGACCTGCGCGCGCGTATCCACCCAATGAAGCGCTTGCGTGCGGCCGCGTACCGTCAGTGTGGCATCGCGCGGCGATGCGGTCAGCGTTGCGACCTGTACGCGCGAAATATCGTTGGTTTTGGCGGCCGCAGTGTCCTGGGATTGCGAGGAATGCCCCGTCAGGAAGCCCGATCCGACCCACACCACTGCAAGAAGAAGAATGACGATTGCAGCGCGGTAACCGGAATTCATCCGGCGCCAGAATCCGGGCTGCACCCGGTCCCACCACGCGCGAACATTCTTCACGAAGCGACCCAGCATTTTCACTTACTCCGCGGCCTGAAGACCCTGCTGCTCGATTTCCGCGCGGCGCGTACGCAGGAAATCGACGATGGATTGGTACATGGCGTGCCCGAACTCGGCTGCAAAGCGCTCGTTCGGTAAAATTTGTCCGCCTGCGCTTTGCTGCAATTGCGCGAGCTTCTTCTCCGCTTGCTCGATGTAACCATCCACCAGCGCGCGAACCCGTGCCTGCGGCAGCAGGTCCGAAAACAGCATGGCAAACGCAAACGGCGAACGGTGCCGGTCTTCCGGCAGTGGCTTCATCAACGCGGCCAGAAAGGCTGAACGGCCCGCCGGTGTGATCGAATAAACTTTCCGGTCGGGGCGTTTCTCCTGCGACTCTTCGCGGACCGAAACCAGAGCCTCTTCGGTCAGGCGGCTGAGCGCCGGATAAATCGAACCGAAGCTCGCCTCGGCGAAATGCTGAAGGCTGCCTTCCTCAAAGGTTTTCTTGATCTCGTATCCTGTTGCACTGCCGCGTGTCAGGATGCCGAGACAGATGGTTCGAACGTCCATGAGCCCCGAAACCGTATATAAGCCCGATATAAATCGATCCTATATAGGGCCGGTAAATGCCCGTTCAACGCGGGAAGCTTCGTTAACTCGCGGGGGCAGCGTTGCAGAAAGTGCGGAGATCGCCGCTAGCGTTCCTCAGATCAGCTCGATCCGATCCACTTCCACGCCTTTCATCCCCTGCCGGGTGGAGTAGCGAATGCGCTGCTCCGTGGCCAGGCTGGAGAGGCCGGAGCGCCGCAGCGCGCTGGCGTGAATATACACATCCCCGCCGCCATTCTCCGGCATTACGAAGCCGAAGCCCTTCTGTTCGTTGAAGAATTTGACTTTGCCTTCGACCATGGGACCGCTTGGGCCGCTGTCGCGTGGCGCTCCGCCAAAACGGTCTCCTCCGCCGTGGCGCGGGCCGCCGCCGAAGCGGCCACCGCCGCCAAAGCGTCCGCCCCCACCGAAGCGGTCGCCCCCGCCGAAACGGTCGCCACCGCCGAAACGGTCGCCACCCCCGAAGCGGTCATCGCCGCCGAACCGGTCGCCGCCGCCGAAACGGTCTTCGCCGCCACTGTAGCGATCACCGAAGCCGCCACCGCGGGGACGGCGCGGTGTTGTCTGTTCCGCCGTGCTGGTATCGACACTATGGACCGCAACGACCTGCAAGCCACGCGGTGAATCCTGCAAGTCGCAGACGACGGTTGCGCCCGCCGGCATATTTGGCGTTCCTATCGCCGCCAATGCGGAGGCGTGACAAAACGCATCGGCACCGTTTTCAAGGGTGATGAAGCCATAGCCCTTTGTGGAATTGAACCATTTGACGGTCCCCTTTGCCGACGCCATAGCGAGAGGCGTGGAACCACTGTTATCGAGATTTGCCATATCTGGTGTGACCCGCCGGGCGTCTGCTCGAATGCGCAACCATCCTCCCGGCGTGGACAGCCCGCGAAAACCCATCATGCCTTCAACCGCCGCTAAATCGCAACTGGTCTTCACGCGGGATGGCTGCTGGCGGCTGCGTCGGACGGAGCTGGCTTGAACGGGATCGCGACCGCGTACCTTTTGCCCTCGCTGGTTGCCGCTGCCGGTGGCGTGGGCGCAGGGTGGGCGGTAACGACTTTTGTCCGGCATGAGACTGGCTATCGGCTGCCGCTGCCGGCCGCGATTGCCGGTGCTGTGGTCATCGCGATCTGGGCAGCGCTGGTAATGCCGCTTACCTTTCTTTTGCCCGTTACGCTTTTGCTTGGATGGGCACTTCTTGGGCTTAGCCTGGTAGACGTTCTCGACTTCAGGCTGCCTGACGTTGTCACGCTCCCTCTGGTCGCCGGCGGAATCCTGTTGTCGCTCTGGCTGCCGGATCGCAATCCGCTCGCGCACATCATCGGCGCCGCCGCCGGCTTTGCCGTGCTCTACGCGATTTCGGTCCTCTACCGGCGTGCCCGGGCGCGCGAAGGGCTGGGACTGGGAGATGCAAAACTCGCGGCCGCCGCCGGCGCGTGGCTGGGCTGGCTGGCTCTGCCAGCTGTTGTGCTCGCCGCGTGCTTCGTTTCATTTGTCTGGATCGGCGTGGCGCTGATCTTTCGGGGGAGAGTTGTCCTTGGCGAACGCATCGCATTCGGCGTGCCGCTCTCGTTCGCATTTTGGCTGGTGTGGTTGTACGGCGCGCCGTTCTGATCAGTCGAGATAACGGTACCACACTGGCTCTTGAGTATTGCCGGTAAGTTCTAT
>JAICVV010000349.1 GCA_025935155.1 Alphaproteobacteria bacterium | reverse complement strand
TTGGTGAGCCCGGATGGGATCGAACCATCGACCCTCTGATTAAAAGTCAGATGCTCTACCCCTGAGCTACGGGCTCGTCCAAGGGCGAGCGGACCATAGGGAGGTGGTCTTCCGCGGTCAATTGGCCGATGATGCGGTTTCTGCGCCCCAGCTTCGCAGGCAGGTTTGCGCGAAATCCCGCACGCCTCCTGCGGCAATGGCATTGCGCAAGCCGGCCATCAGGTCCTGATAGTAGGTGAGATTGTGCCAGGTGAGCAGCATCGCGGCGATGATCTCGTTCGCCTTGACCACGTGGTGCAGATAGGCACGGCTGAACTCTCGGCACGCCGGGCAACTGCAGTGGGGATCGAGCGGCCCTGAATCGTCCACGTGGCGCGCATTGCGCAGGTTGAGCGTGCCCGCGCGCGTGAACGCCTGGCCGTTACGGCCGGAGCGCGTCGGCAGCACGCAATCGAACATGTCAATGCCACGTAACACCGCGCCCACAATATCATCGGGCTTGCCCACGCCCATGAGGTAGCGCGGGCGACCGGCTGGAAGATGAGGCACCGTGACATCCAGCACCTCGAACATAACGGATTGCCCTTCACCGACGGCAAGACCGCCGACGGCGTAACCATCGAAGCCGATGTCTATCAGATGCTCCGCAGAACGCCGGCGCAGATGCGGGTACACGCCGCCCTGCACGATGCCGAAGCAGGCGCGACCCGGTTGCACGCCGAACGCCGCTTTCGACTGTTTCGCCCAGCGCATCGAGAGCGCGAGCGAGGATTCGATCTGCGCCTCGGTGGCGGGAAAGGCGGGGCATTCATCCAGCACCATCTGAATGTCAGACCCGAGCAGACGCTGAATTTCCATGGCGCGTTCCGGCGAGAGGAATTCCGGGCTTCCGTCGATATGCGAGTGGAAGCGCACGCCGTCTTCCGTTATTTCGCGCAGCTTCGCGAGCGACATCACCTGGAAGCCGCCCGAATCTGTAAGGATCGGGCCATCCCACCTCATGAATTTGTGCAGGCCGCCGAGCCGCGCGATACGCTCCGCGCCCGGCCGCAGCATCAGGTGATAGGTGTTGCCGAGGATAATGCCGGCGCCAGTGGACCGCACACTCTCCGGCAGCATGGCCTTTACAGTAGCAGCTGTGCCGACCGGCATGAAAGCCGGGGTTCGAATATCACCGCGTGGCGTATGGACGATGCCGGTGCGCGCCGCGCCGTCCACACCAGTCAGCTCGAATGTAAATTGCTCGCTCATCGGAACAGCAGACACGCATCGCCATAGGAGTAGAAGCGGTAGGTTTCGCGAATGGCTTCTGCGTAGGCACGCTGCATGGTTTCGAGACCGCAGAAGGCGCAGACCAGCATGAACAGCGTGGAGCGCGGCAAATGAAAATTGGTGAGCAAAATCTCCGCTGATTTGAAGCGATAGCCAGGCATAATGAACAGATCGGTTTCGCCGGCGAACGGATGGATTGCGCCATGGACATCCGCCGCGGTTTCCAGCGTCCGTAGGCTGGTGGTTCCGACCGCCACGATACGGCCGCCATTCTTTCGCGTTGCATTCAGATTTCCGGCAGTCGTCTCTGAAAGCGTCGCCTGTTCGGAATGCATGCGATGCTGCGACGTCTCTTGCGCTGTTACGGGCAGGAAGGTTCCGGCACCGACGTGCAGCGTGACCGTTTCTCTTGCGATGCCCTGCTGTTCGAGGCGCCCGGAGAGTTCCGGTGTAAAATGCAAGCCAGCCGTCGGGGCGGCAACCGAGCCGCCCTGTTTGGCGAACATGGTCTGGTAGTCGCAGACATCCTGCGCATCCGGCTTTCGTTTTCCGGCGATGTAGGGTGGCAGCGGCATTTCACCTTCGCGAGCGATGCCTGTATCCAGCTCGGCACCCGTGCAGTTGAATCGCAGCTCCACCTCTCCGGCTTCGTGCTTGGCAGTCACCTGTGCGGAAAGCGTTTGGCCCACCCGCAGGCGATCGTCATTCACCAGCTTCTTGGCCGGACGCGCGAAGGCCAAAAAGCGATTCGGCGCAATGCGCTTGTGCAGCATCAATTCAATCTTTGCACCTTCGCCTTCCCTGCTCTCGCGCGGCAACCTGCGGCCGTGCAGCCGCGCCGGAATGACCTTGGTGTCGTTCACAACAATCGTATCGCCGCTGCGCAGAAAATTCGGCAGGTCGCGAATGTGAGCGTGCTCCAATCGTCCGTCCACGTGCACGACAAGCATGCGCGCGGCCTCTCGCGGCTGCGCAGGCCTTAGCGCTATCCGCTCTTCCGGCAGTTCGAAATCGAACAGGCTGACGTCCATCTCGGAAGTCAGAAATCAGAAATCGGAAGCCGGAACAACGGTCAGCCCGCTCCAACGCCTTCCAGCACGGCCGCGACGATGCGATCCTGGGTGGCTTCATCCAAATAGGGATGCATAGGAAGGCTGACGACATGTCTGGAAATCTTGTCACTTACCGGGGTGCCCGCGCTCGGGAATTGGGCATAGCCTTTTTGATGAGAGAGTGGGGTCGGATAGTAAATCGCTGTGGGAATACCTTTTGCCTTTAGGTCAGCCGCCAGTTTGTCGCGGTCGGGAACCTGGATCGTGTACTGCGCCCAAGTGGA
>JAICVV010000166.1 GCA_025935155.1 Alphaproteobacteria bacterium | reverse complement strand
CCCGCCACATCGACACCCACCAGCAGCAGCAGGCAGATCCCGTAAAGCGGGTAGGCAAGCGCCATCCAGTGGCGGATATCCACCATCGCGGCCAGGAACAGCAGCACCAGCCCGACGCTGAAATGCAGCATCTGCTTGCTTGCCCAGGGCGAGAGATGGCCGCCGGCCACCGAGTAAAGCATCGCAAATCCGATGCAGGCGATCACCGTAATTACCAGCAGCAGCGGCCAGTGAAAGCCTTGCAGCTTTTCCAGAAAAGGCAGCGCGCGGCGCGACGCGGTGTAGGGAGTCATTGTCATGCGCGGCGGCCAACGTTTGCACCGGAAGCGGCGCTCAAGGGATAGGCGGTCGGCAGTTTGAGGGGGTCGCGCTTTTGCGCATAAAGAAGGATGTCGCGCGCCGCCAGAACCTGGGGGTGGCCATCGGAAGCATGCTCGGTGATGCAGGCGCAGGCATAGCGCGGCTTTTCGACCGGCGCGAAAGAGATGAACAATCCATGGTCGCGCATTTTCCAGGGCAGCGTCAGATTCTTCTTCACGCCCGCATTGTGTTCTTCGCGGCTGATCACCCGGACTTGCGCCGTGCCGGTCTTGCCGGCCATTTCGTAACCAGGTTCTGCGATACGAAACCCATATGCGGTGCCGCCGGGGGTGTTGGTGACGCCGTTCATACCGTTGCGCACCAGCGCAAGCGCCCCATCGGAAAACGGCAGTCGCGTCAGCGCCGGGCGCGGCTCCGCCTGCCGGCCGATTACACGCGTGATGCGAGGCACCACGGCATTGCCGCTCGCGATGCGCGCCGCGACCGTGCAAAGCTGCAGTGGCGTTACCAGCAAATAACCTTGCCCGATGCCGGTGTTGAGCGTTTCACCCTCGAGCCAAGGCACATGATAGCGCTTCATCTTCCATTCGCGGCCGGGCACCACGCCGGCTTTTTCGCCGGGCAGCTCAATGCCGGTCTGTGCGCCAAGCCCGACATGGTGCGCGGCGGCTTCCACACGATCGATCCCAAGCCGGCGAGCGCATTCGTAGAAGAAGACGTCGCACGACACTTCGATCGCCCGGGTCAGATCGACATGCCCATGTCCGTGCTTTTTCCAGCAGTGAAACACGTGATTGCCGAGCGCGATGGACCCGCTGCAGAACACCTGCATGTCCTTGAGTCCGGCGTCATAAGCGGCCAGCGCCATGGTGGGCTTGATCGTCGAGCCTGGCGGATACAGACCGGCAATCGCCTTGTTGATCAGCGGCGTGTGATCGTCCGACGTCCAGGCTTTCCACTGCGCGTTGGAAACGCCCACATTGAACAGGTTGGGATCGAACGACGGCGTGGAAGCGAGCGCCACCACATCGCCGGTTGCGGTATCCATTACGACCGCCGCTGCGCTTTCCTCGCCCAGCCGCTGCGCGACGAAGTTTTGCAAATCCTGATCAATGGTCAGGTAGACGTCGTCGCCCGCTTCACCCGCTTCGCGGCTTAACTCGCGTACCACACGGCCATAGGCGTTGACCTCGACGCGGCTGACGCCGGCTTTGCCGCGAACGTCCTTTTCGAATTTTTTTTCAATGCCCCGCTTGCCGATGCGGAAACCCGGCAGCTGAAGCAGCGGGTCAGGATCGTTTTGCTGATCCGCCGGCGAGACCGCCGCCACATAGCCTAGAATGTGGGCGAGTTCTTCGCCGAACGGGTAGGCACGCGTTTGGCCCACATCCGGCTGCACACCGGCCAGATACGGCAGATGAAGATTGATGCGGGCAAAATCCTCCCAGGGCAGGTTCTCCGCCACAATGATCGGAACGAATGGCTTGTTCTGGTTGGCTTCGCGCAACACGCGTTCGCGCTGGCGGTCGGATAAATATATGATGCGGCCGAGTTCCTCGACCGCAGACTTCACGCCGTCAGGAACCTGCTCCGGAACTAGCAGCACGCGAAAATTGCGGCGGTTGTTCGCCAGCTCGGCGCCGAAGCGGTCCAGAATGCGCCCACGCGGGGGCGCCACCAGCCGCTCGCTGATTCGATTCTCCTCCGATTTTGTCTTGTATTCGTCGCCTTCCAGCACCTCCAATTGATAGAGCCGCCCGCCAAGCACGCCGAAGATGGCCGTCATCGCCCCCGAAACCATCAGGGTGCGCCGCGTGAAGGTGGAGTAACGGCTTTGGTCCTTGGGATCGAAGAGCGGCATCAAAACTCCGTACGCAACGCTCCAACGATGTTACGCTGGATCCAGTTCAGCACCGGAAGTGCTGGAACATAGCACAAGACGCTCGCGACAAGTTGCAGCACCATCGGCGCGAGCGGCGGGCGGTGCCAAAAGTAGAACCATGCGATCAGGTATGTGACCGCGGCCGCTACCAGCGCCGCCAAGGCAAATCCAAGAATGGCGCCGATACCGGCAAGCCCCGCAAACGAGTCGCGGTTCCGATCGAGAAGCGCGTAGGTCGCGACGAAGGAGGCGGTCCAGAACCCGGGTGGACTGCCCGACAGCAAATCCTGGCAAAGTCCTATAGCAAAGGCCGCCGCCACGGGCATTAAATCGGGCCGTACCAACGCCCAGAAGTAGACCGGCATCAGTGCGAGCACCGGCGGCGGCACCACGCCTCCGGCCAGTGAAACCGGCAGGTTCGAGAGAACAGCGCCAAGCAAGCCGCAGCAAACGGGGACTACGGCGGCAAACAGGGAAGCGGGCGACATCGATCCGGCCAGCACTACTGGTTGTTGTCCTGATCGTCCGTCTGATCCGGCGCTGGCGGCGGAGGTTCGGCCGGTTGCTGTTCTGCCGAAGGGGCGGCCTGTTGCGAAGGCGTATTCTCCGGCCGCGTAATGCTGGCCGCGTGCCGCGGCTTCGGAGCTGTACCTTGTACCGTCTGCGTAGGCGATGGCTGCGCAGACGGGATGATTATGGGTGCCGGCCGCGCAGCAGTCTCGGGCGGCGGAGGCGGTGTAAGTTTATCCGGTACGGGCAATACCTTATCCGAAGGTTTGGGCATCGGCTCGGCAGGAGACTGGAAATCCAGGATACGGACTTCGTCTGCCGTCTGCGCGTCGGCATAGAGGCGCACACGCGGATAGTGCTCTTGCAGTGTCAGCACACCGACCGGCAATCCCGCGGGAAGCAATCCTCCATCGCCTGAGGTGACGACGTCCTGCCCGTCTTTCATTTTCGCATTCTGAGGTAACGCGTCGAGCAAAGGAGTGTTCGTGTTGCCGCCTGAGAGGATCGCTTGCACGCCGCCGGGCCGCACTGTCACCGGAATCCGGCTGTTCAAATCCGTCAGTAGAATGACCCAGGAGGTGTGATCGCCCACAACATAGATGCGGCCAAGCATGCCGCGCGCATCTACCACCGCTTCTCCCGGCTTCACCCCGTTGCGCCGCCCGGCATTGAGCACCAGCGTCTCAAGGAACGGCTGGCTTGAGCGGCCAATCACCTGCGCAGTTACAGCAGCGGAAGACGGTTCCGGCACTGTCTTCAGCAAGAGCTGATAATGCTTCACCCGATCCTGCAGCGCGACGGCCGCGCCGCGCCATTGCAGCAGCCGCGCATTCTCTTCGCGCAGCCGCTGGTTCTCACTGTAGACATCGAAGAAATGGCCGATGCCGCCGAGCCATCGTCCTGCCGCTTCGGCCGGCGCATCGAGGGCTTTCAAGATCGCACCAGAGCGATCCGTCAGCGAAGCGCGTGCCCGCTCGAACGGCACGAAATGCGCCTTGCCCGCCAAAATCAGGAGTATCGCAAGCAGCCCGGCGACAAGCAGCGGAACGCGGCCGCTCGTCCTGCTGCGCGACATCCGCCATGTCCCATAGGCCATTCTACGCCGCCAATCCGGTCAAGCCCTCGCCGGGACCCTACTAGAACGCTGTGGACAAAACATGGCGCATCGACTTCGGATTCTCCAGCACGCGCCCGGTCCCCAGCGCGACACAGGAGAGCGGATCGTCAGCAATGGAGACGGGCAAGCCCGTTTCCTCCCTCAGCACCTGATCCAGGTTGGCCAGCAACGAGCCGCCGCCTGTCAGTACTATACCCTTGTCGACGATATCGGCGGCCAACTCCGGCGGGGTCGCCTCGAGCGCTACCTTCACCGCCTCTACAATCTGGCTGGTGGGTTCTGCCAACGCTTCAGCGATGTGACGCTGGGTGATGGTGATTTCCTTCGGCACACCGTTCAGCAGGTCGCGGCCTTTGATTTCGAGTGTGATACCGTTGCCATCCGCCGGGGGCGCCGCCGAGCCAATCTCTTTTTTGATGCGCTCTGAGCTGGCTTCGCCGATCAGCAGGTTTTGATGCCGCCGGATGTAAGCGATCACCGCCTCGTCCATTTTGTCGCCGCCGACGCGCACCGATCGCGAATAAACAATCCCGCCGAGCGACAGCACCGCGACTTCGGTGGTGCCGCCTCCGATATCCACAATCATGGAGCCGGTGGGCTCGCCGACCGGCAGCCCTGCCCCGATCGCGGCCGCCATGGGTTCCTCGATCAGAAACACCCGCCGGGCACCGGCGGATAGCGCCGATTCCTGAATGGCGCGCCGTTCCACCGCGGTCGAGCCGGACGGCACGCAAACGATGATCATCGGATTGGCGAAGGACCGCCGGTTGTGAACCTTGCGGATGAAATGCTTGATCATCTCTTCCGCGATTTCGAAGTCTGCGATCACGCCGTCGCGCATGGGCCGGATGGCTTCGATGTTCCCCGGCGTGCGCCCGAGCATCAGCTTCGCGTCGTTGCCGACGGCGCGGACCTGCCGTTTTCCGCCCTTGGTAAAGGTCGCTACGACGGAAGGTTCATTGAGAACGATGCCGCGGCCGCGGACATAAACCAGAGTATTTGCGGTGCCGAGGTCGATTGCCATGTCGCTCGACAGGATGCCGAGTAAGCTGCCGAACATCTTTTGCTAGCATTCCTTTCCAAATATTGCCGCAGGCCTTCCGGACAAACTAACCGGCGTGCTTCTAACAATTTCTTGCAGGCCCGAACGCTGCCGCCGGGGTCTGCGCGCCTAAGCCGCTAGCCGGAAGCAATGTAAGGGAGCCATGCGCGTTGCCCGTCCGTACGCCGCATGCTGGCCGTACCGAACCCGGCCCGAGCCGAAAACCGAACGGTCTTGAGCCAGCATGGTTGCGTGACTTTTCGCGGCCGTCCGCGCTGGCTTTTAAGCTGGATTCACAGGGTCCGGCAATACCGTGAAGGATCATCCTTTGCCGGAGGCGCGGCAAAAGAGACTTTCCGTGCGCCGTAGGCTGGCCGCTGGTTTGCGCTTATATTCGGAAGGTGGGGTCGGGGGCGATTCCCTGCTTGAGAACGATCCGTCATTCAGGACCGCCGTTCGACAGACACGATTCGCGTGTCGGGG
>JAICVV010000315.1 GCA_025935155.1 Alphaproteobacteria bacterium | reverse complement strand
CCGCTTTCGGCGTCGCGGAAGCCACTGTCTCATTTGCACGAGAATAGGTGGACTGGGCTAAGGTGCACGGCGATTCGGAGGTGGCATGCCGGAAAGCGGAACGACAGCGAAGCCGCAGGAAATTCGCGCCTTGGGGGGCGCCCGTGCGCTGCCACCGCTTCTGCTCGTGCTTTACCATTATCACGAGGCGCATGGTTACCAGAACCTGCGCTGGTTCGATGTGTTCGTCGCCAAAGGCTATCTGTGGGTTGAGTTCTTTTTCGCGCTCAGCGGCTTCATTCTGGTACATGTGTACGCTGCCCGGCGTGAGTTCCGCTATCTCGACTTCCTGAAGGCGCGGCTCGCGCGGCTGTACCCGCTACACCTGTTCACCTTACTATTGATGCTGGCGATGGTGTCGTTCTTCCGCTGGCTGGCGGCGCGCGGACACTATGTCTCCATCTACGACGCGCCCGGCTATCACCCTTACACCAGCTTCTGGAGTTTCATCGGCAATCTGTTGCTCGTGCAGGCGTGGCATTTGTTCCCGAAACTGTCCTGGAACGGGGTGGCGTGGTTCGTAAGTGTAGAGTGGTTTCTGTGTCTAATTTTTCCGCTGTATCTGTGGATCGCGCGGCAACGCCTTTTGGCCGGACTGGCGTCGATCCTCTTCGGCTTTCTTGTGCTGCATCTGCTGATCCGGCCGCGCATCGGGCTCGACATCACCTATGACTGGGGCATCGCGCGAGGTGTTGGCGACTTTGCAGTTGGTGTGGGGCTCGCCGTGCTTTATCGCGAGATCAGGCCGCACGGCGACGCACTTCCGACCGCATGGCTTTCCCTCGCGCAGCTGTTTGTGTTCAGCGCGTTTTTTTGTGCCATCTATTCGACCGGCTGGTCGCACACAGTGCGCGATTACTGGGTATTGCCGCCTCTGTTCGCCATTATTCCGGCGCTCGCGTTCGACCGCGGAATTGTGGCGCGCCTGTTTCAGTCTGCCCCCTTGCGGCTATTAGGCGAATGGTCGTTCGCGATTTACATGGGGCAGACCACATTTCTGCAGTTGTTGCGTGTAGCCGAGCAGCGGCTCTATCCCAACCCCCCGCCACAATGGACGCATGCCCTCCACATGATCGAACCTTCCGTGCTGCTGATCCTCTGCGTTATCTGGGGTGCCCTGCTCTACTATTTCGTTGAGCGCCCGGCGAACGCGTGGATTCGGAAACGCTGGCACTAACACGGCTGCCATGCAACAATGGTATTGATACGGCCCGGCGCTCATCGGCAAGCTGCAGTCCTTTGCTGACGAGAACATTCCGGCGAATGCCCGGAGGGCCGTGGTGAAGGCGACGGCGTCCGTCGCTTTACTAGAAGATTGCGAAAGAGCCGCCTGCCGGAAGTGGATCGCTGGCTTGGGCACGCCTGAACGGGATTGCCGGTCACAGTTGCGGGCGCCGAACGCTTCCGCTAAAAGCCTGCGCTTTCCGGGCCATTGAACCGTCGCCCGCCGGCCGAAATGGCCGGAAACCAAGGATTTATGCCATGCGCGAGTCGCAGCAGCTTGAGGCCGAGGCACGCTCCGGACGGGGCAAGGGAGCGGCTTTCCGCGTTCGCCAGTCGGGGTTCATCCCGTGTATCGTTTATGGCGGCGGCACCGAGCCGGAAACCGTTTCCGTTCCAAAGCGGGAACTGGAACGGCACGTGAGCACCGGCACCTTTCTCACCACGCCGTTTATGCTGAAAGTGGCGGACCGGCAGACGCGTGTCATCCCGCGCGATGTGCAGCTCGATCCCGTAACGGATCGTCCGGTCCATGTCGATTTCATGCGGCTTAAGGATGGCACCAAAATCGTGCTCGCCATCCCGGTGCGCTTCCGCGGACAGGAAGCCTCGCCCGGGATCAAGCGAGGCGGGGTGGTCAACATCGTGCGGCACGATATTGAGCTGCTTTGCCCTGTCGAGAACATCCCCGAGTTTATCGAAGTGGATCTTTCCGGTCTCGAAATTCACGGCACTGTGCACATCTCGAGCGTCAAGCTGCCGGAAGGCGTCAGGCCTGTGGTGAAGGAACGTGATTTCACCATCGCCTCCATCGTGGCGCCGACCAGCGTGGTCGAGGAAGCGCGCGCCGCTGCCGCGGCCGCTGCTGCTGCCGCCGCCGCGCCGGTTGCAGAAGCCGCTGCCGCCCCGGCGGAAGGCGCCGCTGCCGCCCCGGCGGCAGGCGCGGCGAAACCGGCCGAGAAGAAGTGATCCAGAAATCAGAAATCAAGAATCGGAAGCCGGCGAGCCGCTGGTTCGTGGCCGTTCTGAATTCTGACTTCCGGCTCCTGACTTCCGCCGGCTGAGCAAAGCCGATGATGGCTTTGCTCATTGCCGGCCTGGGCAACCCCGGCGCCGATTACGCGCGCAACCGTCACAACGCCGGATTCATGGCGGTGGATGTCATCCACGAGAGCTACAATTTTGGGCCGTGGCGTGGGCGATTTTCCGGATCGCTGTCGGAAGGGGTGCTCGGCGGGCGCAAAACGTATCTGCTGAAGCCGATGACCTGGATGAACGGCAGCGGAGATTCTGTGGGAGCGGCGATGCGCTATTTCAAGCTGCCCGATTCTGCGCTCGTGGTGATTCACGACGAGATCGATCTGGCGGCTGCGAAGATCCGGGTGAAGACGGGCGGCGGCGACGCGGGCCACAATGGCCTGCGTTCCATAACGGCGACACTGGGGCCGGACTACCGGCGCGTGCGCATCGGTGTCGGACATCCCGGCGAGAAGACAAAAGTGCACGGACATGTGCTGAACAATTTCTCGAAAGCCGATGAAGACTGGCTGGTACCGCTGCTGTCGGGGATCGCCGAAGCTGCGCCGCTGCTCGCGGACGATAACGATGTTGGTTTCATGAACAAGGTCGCGCTGCTGCTGAATCCACCCGAGAAGAAAGAAAAAACAAAAAAGGATGGACCGGAGTGACTGTGTGGCGGCCGAGATGTGGAAGTATCGGCTCTCCCCCCGTTTACGGGGGGAGTACCGCCGAAGGCGGGGAGGGGGGCGGAAGCTGCCGCCCCCTCCACCATGCTTCGCAT
>JAICVV010000430.1 GCA_025935155.1 Alphaproteobacteria bacterium | reverse complement strand
GGCGGCACTGGCCAACTATCGCAAGCTGGCGGTGGACAGCGACGATATGATTTCCTCTGTCGCCAAACTGCGCGCGGCGTGGATTATCGTGGAAGGCGCGCCGAAATCGGAAGTGGAATCGCTGATCGGCGGCATGACGGCAGACAGCAGCCCGTGGCACCAGGTGGCGCGCGAGATTATCGCCTATGCCGACTATCATGACGGCAATACGAAACAGGCGCTGGCGGAATATCGGGCACTGTCGAAAGATCTCAAGGCGCCCGGAGGCGTGCGTGGGCGCAGCCTGGCGATGGTGACATTCCTGACGGCTGGCGGCGATCGGAACGTCGGCAAGCCGGTATATCCGGAGCTGCCCGGGACGTTGACGGCGGTGCCGAAGCCCGGCGCTCCAACCTCAGGTAATGCGACGGCTGCGCCAGCTGCAAACAGCGGATCGGCTACACCGGCTCAGAACGGCGCCGCACCGGCGGCTCCCGCTAACGCGACGCCGTCCACATCGAATACGGCACCGCCTGCAACAAACGCCAAATCCACCGCACCGGCGCAGACAAAGGGTTCAGCTCCGAAATGAAGTCTTGCGTTCGTGTATTTGTCTGCGCGGCAGCGATGGCGCTTGCCGGCTGCGGCGCGGTGAGCGGCGTGGGCGATCAGTTCAGCAGCCTGACCAACGGACTGTTCAACGCAGCCCATCGCTCCAACATCAAGGGCGAGCGCATTTCCGTTCTCGCATCCGATGAATCGCTGAAGCCCGATCCGGAGCTGGCATCGACCAAGGTCACGCTGCCGCGGCCCTATCGCAACCCGGCCTGGCCGCAGCCGGGTGGCTACGCCGGTAATGCGATGTATCATCTGGAGGCCAACGGGCCGCTTGCGGTGGCGTGGCAGCAGCAGGCCGGCAAAGGTTCCGACAGCGATTCGCGACTCACTGCAGCGCCTATTGTGGCTGAGGGCCGTGTGTTCGTGCTGGATGCGCAGGCGCATCTTTATGTATTCGACGCACGATCGGGCGCGCCCTTGTGGGACAAGGAGCTCGCTCCCTACGCCGAGAACGGCTTTTTCAATTCCGCCTCGTTCGGCCTGCTCGGGACGAACACCTCCATCGATCCCTCCAAGGGTTTTGGCGGAGGCGTAGCCTTCGATGCGGGCAAGGTGTTTATCACCACCGGCTTCGGAAACGTGTTCGCGCTCGATGCGCGCAACGGCAAGCAGGTGTGGAAAACCAGCCTCGAAATCCCGATCGTCAACGCGCCAGTGGTGAACGGCGGACGGCTTTTCATCTCGAGCGAAGACAATCATTTCTATGCACTGGCCGAAAACGATGGCCGCAAGCTGTGGGATCATCAGGGCATTTCGGAAACGGCCGGAATTCTGCAAAGCACGAGCGCGGCAGTGGCCGGCGATTACGTGATCGCACCATACACGTCCGGCGAGCTCTATGCGCTGAACGTGTCGGATGGCCGCGCCGCCTGGAGCGAAATGCTGACCCGCTCCGGCCAGCAGACCGCGCTCTCGGAGCTCGATGACATCGCGGGCCGTCCGGTGGTGGATCGCGACATGGTGTTCGCCATCAGCCATTCGGGCGTGATGGCCGCGATCAACGTCAACACCGGCGAGCGCGTG
Organism: Alphaproteobacteria bacterium; assembly: GCA_025935155.1. GTDB lineage: Bacteria > Pseudomonadota > Alphaproteobacteria > Micropepsales > Micropepsaceae > Rhizomicrobium. The sequence goes on along the minus strand of JAICVV010000430.1, from coordinate 201 downwards.
TGGTCGCGCGATCTGGGCGGTATCCAGACGCCGTGGGCGGCCGGCGACTTCGTTTACGTGCTCACCATCGATTCGCGCCTGATCTGCCTGCAGCGCAAGGACGGCAAGGTGAAATGGATTCACCAGCTGCCGCGCTGGGAGGATGAGGCGAACAAGGATGGCGCCATCGTGTGGACCGGGCCCGTGCTGGTATCGGACCGG
>JAICVV010000162.1 GCA_025935155.1 Alphaproteobacteria bacterium | reverse complement strand
TCAGCATTTTGAAGAGGCGTTCTGGTGCGAAGATCTGGGCACCTATGCGCTGGCGCTCGACGGCAAGAAAAGGCCTTGCCGGGTCAAAACGTCGAATGCCGGACAAGCCCTGTTCGGTGGCATCGTCGCGCATGAACGGGCGGCGCGCGTTGTCTCTAATCTCATGCAGCGCGATGCGTTTTCCGGGTGGGGCATTCGCACTCTCAATACCGGCGAAAAGCGGTACAATCCCATGTCGTACCACAACGGCTCAGTCTGGCCGCACGACAATTCGCTGATTGGACAAGGCTTCGCGCGGTACGGCTTCAAGGATGAGATCCTGAAAATTTTCAGCGGGCTCTTCGATGCCGTACAGTCCATGAACATGCGGCCGCCGGAATTGTTCTGCGGTTTCCCACGGCGGCCGGGGAGCGGCCCTACGCTCTATCCCGTCGCCTGCTCTCCACAAGCTTGGGCCAGCGGCGCGCCTTTGATGCTGCTGCAAGCCTGTTTGGGCATGACTCTCGATGCCCCGCGGAACGAAGTCCGGTTCGAGCGGCCCTTGCTGCCGGAGTTCGTGGACGACATCCGCATCCGCAATTTGCGGCTGGGCGCCAACAGTATCGACCTCCTGCTGCAGCGCCACGGCCGCGAAGTCGTCGTCGATGTGCTGGATCGCCACGGCAACATTCGCGTGGTTACGGTCAGCTAGCGCGAGATCACCTTCCAGCGCTTGTATGAAGACGTGCAGGTCGGCGGCAGTGTCCATTCAACCTTGTCCGCATCGCGCGGCATGCCGCGGAAATTCGGGTTTAGCAGGGATTGCGAAACACGGATGCCCAGCGGCCACGTCGCCTTGATATAAGCGAGCACATCCAGAATCTCCCTGTCGCTCAGATATTTGCCGAACGCCGGCATGTAAGAATGAATGCTGCCCGGGACGCCCGGAAAGCGGCCATTCTTTGTCATGGCAAAAAGATCGTCGTCGGAATGTTGCCACGTATGTCCGCTCGCATCGTGCGCCGGTGCGCGGCGGTGCATGAATTGATCCTGCAATTGCCAGAGCGGCTGTCCTTCAAGATTGCGGCCATGGCAGGCGGCGCAGCGCTCGCGATAAATCTGGCGGCCCGTCAGCACGGCGGCTTCGTCGTTTGCATTGGCAAAGTGCGAGAGCGGCGGCGGTGCAGCCACCGCCGAAATCGAAAGCAGCGCAACCATCGCCGCACAGATTGCAAAACAGATACGATGCATCAGGCGATTTTCTTGCGCAACGTCTGCGCCATATCATGGCCCGGCAGATTGCCGGTGAGAAGGGTCGAGAACTTCCCCTTCGGATCGATCAGATAAAGGAAACCGCTGTGATCCATGGTGTATTGCGCGTTCCCGAGCGAAACCGGACGGTAGTACACGTGGAAGGCCTTCGCCGCCGCTTCCGTCTCTTCGCCGTCCCCACGCAGGCCGATGATGCGCGGATCGAAGGAAGAGAGGTATTTCTTCAGCACCGGAATCTTGTCGCGTGCCGGATCGACCGTGATGAAGACTGGCTGCACCTTCTTGGCCAGCGGGCCCAATTCATGCAGCGCCACCCCAATTTCGTTGAGCACTGTGGGGCAGACGTCGGGGCAATTGGTGTAGCCGAAATACACAAGCAACCACTTGCCGCGGAAACTGTCGTTGGTGACCGTGCGCCCATCGAGCGTGTGCAGACTGAAATGGCCGGTCATTGCAGGAGACGGCAAGGTTTCTTCCACTGTCGTTGCCGCGGATGAAACGGCGGTAAGCAAGAGCAGCGCCGCCGCTGCGCCAACGCAAACTCGAAACGCACGCATAACAACTCAGCCTTTCGGAAGTACACGGATGATCGCCATCATGCCGCGGTCTTCATGATCGAGGATGTGGCAGTGATAGACAAAGTCGCCTGCGACGGCGCCGCGGAAGTCCATGCGAATCTTGATGCTCGGGTACGGGCCCGTCCCCGTCCAATACGGTACCTGGTACGTGTCGCGCCACTGCCGTTCTTTTGGGGGCACATCTTTGCCGTTTACCTGCAATACCAGAAAGTGAATCTGGTGAATATGAAACTCATGCACCTCCTCGGTATGGTTCTCGATCGTCCAATCCTCGACTGCGCCTCTTGTCGTCGTGATGTCCGGTGGATTGTCGGGATTGTAGACGTGCACATCCTGTCCATCGACAGCGATGTAGAATTTCTGCGCATCGGCCGGCGGCTTTCTGTGCGCGGCAAAGGTGCTTTCCCAAAAGTAGAGTTTGCGGTGCGTGCTTGGCCTCAGGCTGGCAATATCCTCGAACCGCTGTGGATGCGGCGGACGGCTGCGCTCGGGCAATCGTGCAAGCCGGTCAGGCGTATCCGACGCGATGATTTGCGCGAAGGGGCGCGTGGGGTTGCTGTCAGAAGCAGGGCCGCCATCGATGGTGCGCGTGATGAGGTATGCTTTGGTGGTGGAATGCGGGGGCGCTGCCAGAATGAATTCGGCACGCGCGGCAGGCGGCAGCAGGATGTGCTTCTCGGTTACGATCGTCCCCTGCCGCTTTCCGTCCTGCGATCCCGTCGGCACGCCATCCAGTCCCACGACCTGGAGCGGCTGCGCTTTGCCCTCGTAATCCACTTCGAGATCGAGAATTGTGTTCGCGGCCGCATTGGCGACGCGCCAAAACTCCTGTGAGCCTTTGGCCATTTTGATGATTGCCGGCGGATAGGCGGGATAAGGCACCGGCACGTAGTTGATCGATACATCCCAAAACGGCACCGGCGCGCGATAGCCGAGTGGGTTCTGCAACGGTTGGTCCCGCAGCACCAGCACACGTTGCGGAAGACCGGCAACGGCGGGCTGAATGTTCTCGATCCCCTCGACGATAATGGCGCCAGTGGCTCCGCCCTGAACGGCGGCCGACGCAATCTCATGCACGTGCGGATGATACCAGTAGAGCCCAGGCGGTTCGTTCGCCGGAATTTTCAGCTTGTATGTGAAAGTCTCGCCGGAATTTACTAGCGTGTGGATCGTCTCGTCGGAGTGGCATTTCGGCGAGATATTGAGGCCGTGGAAATGCATATTGATCGAGGTGTCGCTCATGACGTTGTCCCGGCATTCCAGAGACGATTCTTTCGCCGAAACGCGGTGAACGTTGCCGCCGGGCGGCAGCATGTTCGTCAGGTCGATTTGGACCTCATCGCCGGGTTGCACGTGCAGCGTCGGAGATTCCAGCCCATCGGGCGTCTGATAACAGAAGAGGGTTCTGCCTGCCTGATCGACTGTGGTGAGGTAGTTGAGGGCCACATGCAGCGAACCGTTTTTGCTGTACAGATCCGGCGGCGCCGGCACCTCGGAACCCGGCGTTCCACGCAGGCAGGTGTCCGACGCCTGCGCTGCACTGGGCAGCAGCGCGGCTGCAATTAGCGCGGCCACCACTATCGGAATGCCTCCGAGAATCGATCGCATCGATGCGCGCATACTCAGCCCCTCATTCCGTAACGCTGACCGGCGGATTCAGCCCTGTGCCTTCTTTCGTGGAGGTTTGACGCGAATGATCGCCATCATACCTCCGTCCTCATGATCGAGGATATGGCAGTGATAGACGAAGTCGCCCACCACGGCGCCCCGGAAGTCCATTCGCACCTTGATGTACGGGTATTTGCCCTCGCCATTCCAATAGCCTACCTGGTGGGTGTCGTACCATTGCTGCTGGTTCTTCGGCACGGGCACGCCGTTCTCTTCCAGAACCTTGAAGTGGATCTGGTGCATGTGGAACTCGTGCACTTCGAAAGTGCGATTCTGGATGGTCCAGTCCTCCACCGCGCCTTTGGTGGTGACAATCGCCGGCGGATTGTTGGGATCGAAGAGCTTCGAGACTTGCCCATCGACCGTAATAAAGAAGTTGACAGGTTCACCCGCGGGCTTGTGCCCGGCCGCATGGCCCGGAACTTCGGAGAAGAATAACGTCCGTTTCGCCGTTACTTTGGCGTTATCGATGCCTTCGAAGCGCTGCGGGTTGGGCGGCCCGGACCGTTCCGGCATCCGGCGCAGTTTGACAGGCGCGTCTGTCGCAATCAGTTGCGCCAGCGTCCGCGCCGGATTGGTATCGGAGGCAGGGCCGCCTTTGATGGCGCGTGTCGCTAGATAGGCCTGTTGAACCCTGTTGTTCGGCATGTTGACAATGAATTCCACCCGGCCGGCCGGCGGAACAAGCACATGTTTCTGCGTGACAATCGTGCCCTGCCGTTTTCCATCCTGCGAACCGGCTGGAACGCCGTCGAACCCGACAACCTGCAACGGTTGCGCCTTCTTGTCGTAGACGACCTGCAAATCGAGAATCGTGTTCGCGCAGGCATTTGCCACGCGCCAGAATTCCTGCGTTCCCCGCTGCGTTTTGATGATAGCCGACGGGTAGGCGGGGAACGGTACCGGCACATAATTCACGTTCACATCCCAGTTCGGCATCGGTCCGTCATCCGGCGCGCCCCCATTCAGCAGCGGCTGGTCGCGGATGATAATGAGCCGTTCCGGAAGGCCCGCCACGGCGGGCTGAATATTCTGAATACCCTCGACGACGATCGCGCCGGAGGCGCCGCCCTGCACCGCCATCGATGCAATGCCGTGGACGTGCGGATGGTACCAGTAGAGTCCCGGTGGTTCATCCTTGGGGACCTTGATGACGTACTCGAAGCTCTGTCCGGAATTGACGATGGTATGGATCGACTCGTCGCTATGGCAGCGGGGGGATGTGTTCACGCCGTGAAAGTGCATATTGACCGATGCCAGGGTCATCAACTTGTCGCCGCAGCGATTTTTCCGGTTGGAAACGATTTCGGAGGGCCCGTTGACGAGCGGGATGATTCGGTTGGTCAGCGTGATTTCGATCGTGTCGCCAGGATTCACGTGCAGCGTCGGCGATTCTTGTCCGTCGGCGGTGCTGAAGCAAAACAGCGTCCGGTTTGCCGCGTCGATATCGGACCAATAGTTCATCGCGACCTTCAGCACACCGTGTTTGCTGAAGAGGTCTGGAGGCGGAGTGACTTCACTGGCGGGATTTGGGCGCGGACAATGGCCATTCGCGGCGGCAATGCCCGGGAACAAAACGGCAAGCAGCACGGCAGTAGCGAACCATCTGATAATGCGAACCATTTTCAACCACCCTTCGCAGGCTTTGCGTTGGCCCGCCCAATCTTTTAGTCGAGGAGAGAAGAACGCCCGCGCCCGGCCATTCTTTTTGGACCCTATCACGTCCGGCGGCTGCCCCAAAAGGGGTGTGCGTCAATTCCCCATTGCCCCTTTTCGCTTCTTCTGGCGGAGAATACATGTCTCGGGGTAATAGCCACGTGCCGGAGACGAGCCTTGGCCCTCTTTTATATTGGATGGATTGCGCTGGCGCTTGCGCTGCTGGGGGCGGCTTGCACTGCCATCGGCGCGCTGCTTGTCCGCCACAAATTCCACCGGGAACGGTCTGTTGGATG
>JAICVV010000324.1 GCA_025935155.1 Alphaproteobacteria bacterium | reverse complement strand
CAAGCGCTGGTACGGCAAGCTGCAGCAGATTCAGCCGACGCCTACGATCATCAACAACGTCGTGCTCTACACGGCGACGTTCGATGTCGCCAATCCCGGCGATGAACTGATGACACAGATGACGGCGCAGGTGTTCTTCGTTACCGCCTCCGCCCACAATGTCGTGACCGTGCCCGTATCGGCGCTCCACAAAGGGCGCGGTCGCGCGGGCGGCCGAACCGGTTTCTGGACCCCGAACCAGAAACAAGGATCGGCCGCCCTACTCTCCCAAAGCACCGGCGGAGCGCATTCGCGCTTCACAGCCATTCGTGCCGCCATGAAGACGCCCGGTGCCAAGCGTTATTTCGCGATGGTCGCGAACCCGGATGGATCACTGGAGCGCAGGCCGGTTGCGATCGGAGTGATGAGCCGTGTGTCTGCTCAGGTGCTTGCCGGCCTGAATGTGGGTGACAAGGTGGTCGTCGGCATCCGCTCTGACGTCAAGCGAGCCTCACGCAACGGCGCAGGCGCAGGTAACCGAAGCTATGGCGGCAGCCCCCGGCTCGGCGGATACCGATGAACCAGACTTCCGGCCGCTTCCTTGCGGCGGCGGAGGCCCAGCCGCTCCTCTTTTTACAGAATGTGTCGAAGACATTCGCCACCGGCGGCGGTGTGGAAGTGCACGCTCTGCAAGGCATTTCGCTCGAGATTTATCCCGGCGAATTCGTCGCGATAATGGGGCAATCGGGCTCCGGCAAGACAACCTTGATGAACCTGCTCGGCTGCCTCGATACGCCAACCGCCGGCCGCTACGTGTTTGCCGGCCAGGATATTGCCAATCTCGGCCGCGACGAGCTCGCATGGCTCAGGCGCGAAGGTTTCGGCTTCGTCTTCCAGAGCTATAATCTGATCGGGGCGCAGACCGCCGCGGAGAATGTCGAAGTTCCCGCGATCTATGCTGGTCTTTCCCCAAATGTACGGCATGATCGGGCAAAGGCGTTGCTGACCTCGCTCGGTCTTGGCGATCGCCTGACACACCGGCCGAGCCAGCTTTCCGGCGGGCAACAGCAGCGTGTCTCTATTGCCCGCGCGCTTATGAACGGCGGCCAGGTCATCCTGGCGGACGAGCCGACCGGCGCGCTGGATTCCAGAAGCGGCGAGGAGGTAATGGCGCTTCTCAAGGACCTGGCGGCGCAGGGCCATACGGTCGTCCTCATTACGCACGACCGTAACGTGGCGGCTCACGCCCGCCGCATCATCGAGATTCACGATGGCGAGATCGTCTCCGACTCCGGGCCGGATCCAGCACGCATCGCGTCCGCTGTTCCGATACTCGCGGCTGAGGAGCGCGCGTCCGGTTGGTCTTTCGCCAGCCTTCAGGAAGCCACGCGCATGGCAGTGCGCGCCCTTCGCGCCAACATTTTCCGGACGGTTCTCACGCTACTCGGCATCATCATCGGAGTGGGATCGGTGGTATCCATGATGGCGATCGGCGAAGGCGCCAAGCAGGCTGTCATCCAGCAGATCGGCTCCATGGGTACCAACCTCCTGCTGATCCGTCCCGGCGGACATAACATGCGCGGCTACAACGGGCCTGTGGCAACGTTGACGCCAGAAGATGCCGAGGCGATCGCAGCACTGCCCAACGTGATTTCTGCCGTGCCGGAAATTTCCGGCGGCGCCACGGTGCGCCTTGGAGACGTCGATTATCAGACGCAAATCGATGCCACCACTCCGGCTTACTCCACGGTACGCAGCTGGCCCGTGGCGAATGGCCTGTTTTTCAACGGTGCTGACCAGAAGGGTTACGCCGCCGTTGCCGTTCTCGGCCAAACGGTCGTGGACAATCTGCTGCCGGACGGTGGCGACCCGGTTGGCAAATACGTTCTGATCAACAACGTTCCCTTCCAGGTGATCGGCGTCATGAGCATCAAGGGCGCCAACGCCGCGGGGATGGATTCCGACGATGTGATCTTCGTTCCACTGTCAACCGGGATGCTGCGCGTATTCGGACAACACTACGTCCGCTCGGTCACCGTCGCGGTAAAGGATGTGAGCCAGATGGACGCGGTTCAGGACCGTGTCACCGCCATGCTCACGGCACGCCACACCGGCAACCAGGATTTCTTTATCCGCAATATGGCGGAGATCCTTGAGACCGCGACCACCGCCCAGAACACCCTCACGATGCTGCTTGCCTCGGTGGCTGCTATTTCGCTCCTCGTGGGTGGCATAGGCGTCATGAACATCATGCTGGTCAGCGTAACAGAACGCACCCGCGAGATCGGCATACGGATGGCGACCGGGGCCAGAACCCGCGATATCCTCCAGCAATTCCTGACGGAGGCGACCTTGGTGTCCGCCCTGGGCGGGGTGATCGGGGTTCTCGTGGGCTTGGGCGCGGCCGCGTCGATCACGGCCTTCGGCACGCCGGTCGCCTATACCCTTGCACCGGTCGCAATTGCCTTTACATGTGCTGTCGCGACGGGGCTTGTGTTCGGTTTTGCACCGGCTATGAAGGCTGCCCGACTCGATCCGGTCGTCGCGCTGGCCAGCGAATAGTTAACGCGAGTCCTCTATGACCTCCCTGCTCCGCTCCGTTTCGGTCGTTGCGCTTGCCCTTGCGGCAGCCGGTTGCCAAACCCCTGTCCCGCAGGTGCTTGGTCCCCAGCATGTGCCTTCCAATTTCACGGCGCCCACAGCCCGGAATGCACCCGTCTGGCCATCCGCCAACTGGTGGGCCGGGTTCGGCAGCACTGAGATGACGGGCCTGATTACGACGGCGCAGACCAACAACCTCGATCTCGCGGCGGCGGCCGCACGGGTGCTGCAGGCCCAGGCGCAAACGGAAATTTCCGGCTCGGCCCTTTTCCCGAGCCTCAGTCT
>JAICVV010000418.1 GCA_025935155.1 Alphaproteobacteria bacterium | reverse complement strand
CTCGCGCACTTCCGCCGGACCGATCCGCAACACGGCGCCGCCGCGAACCGGATAAAGAATGGTGGTGCGTTCCGACGCGAGCTGAAAGGTATCCCGATCGCCACTGGCGACAAGCACCGTGCCATGCTTGCGCTCTTCGGAATGTGCGGCAGCGGCGAGGAAATCGTCTGCTTCATAACCGGTGGCGCGGGCGTTCTCGAAGCCGCAGGCACGCACGAAGGCGCGCAGGCCTTTGAATTGCTGAAGAAGGGCATCGTCGAATTTGCGCCCGCTTTGGTAAGCGGCGAACGCTTTGTGGCGGTAAGTGGGGCGTTCCAGCGTGTCCCACCCCACGATGACAGCGCGTGGTTTCTCGGCGCGGTAGAGGCGCAACAGGATATTGGCGAAACCGAGAATGGCGCCTGCCGGACTGCCGTCGCTCTTCGAGATGTTTTTCGGCAGCGCATGATAGGCACGGTGCGCGAACGAATCTCCGTCGATCACCAGCAACGGCCGCTTCGCTGCAGCCGCGGGTTTTGATCGCCGCGACGATTGCAGTTTCGGTACGGCAGCACGGCTCCGTTTCCGTGAATCGCGAAGTACGATCCACACCGGCGCGTGATCGCTCGCGTTTTCTACGCCGCGCACATCGCGGTCCACGCCGGCGTCGATGAGACGCTTTGCCGCCTCATCGCTTAGCAGCAGGTGATCGAGCCGCAGACCGGCATCCCGCGGCCAGCGGTTCCGGCGGTAATCCCAGAAGGTGTACATCGGCCCATCTGGATGGCGGGCGCGAATGGCATCCGTCCAACCCTGATCCAACAGTCGGCGAAACAGCTTGCGCGACTGTGGCTGCACCAACGCGTTGTCCGCATAGGAACGCTGCGAATAGATGTCGTAATCGGTGGGTACCACATTGTAATCGCCCGCTAACACCGCCGGCACCCGCGCTGCATACAGTTCGGCGGCATGCGCAATCAGGCGCTTCATCCAGGCGAGCTTGTAAGAGAATTTCGGCCCAGGCTGCGGGTTGCCATTAGGCGCATAGAGCGAGGCGATCAGCACGCCCTTTACCGCCGCCTCGATATAGCGGGGCTGTTTGTCCGACGGATCGCCTGGCAATTCGGAACGCGTCATCACCGGCTCGCAACCCCGCGCCAGAATGGCAACGCCGTCCCAGGATTTCTGCCCCCGCCACACGGCGCCATAACCGGCGCTTTCGATATCCCGGCGGGGAAACTCACTATCGGCCGCTTTCAGTTCCTGCAGGCATACAACATCCGGTGCAGTCGCCTTGAGCCAGCCGAGCAGATTCGCCAGCCGCTTGTTGACATCATTGATATTGAAGGTGGCGATCTTCATCGGCGGCGAGGAAACTCCGCCGCCATGGGTAAACAAAACTGCCCCGAACGCCTAGCGTCCGGAGCCGGTGTCATTTGCGGACATGGCGGTTCATGCGGTTATTCCGCCGCCTCGCGCCGCTGGTGGCGGCCTTCCTGCACCTCCTCAATGATTTTCTTCGAAAAGGACTCGAGATCGCCGGGATTGCGGCTGGTGATGATGCCACGATCCGTGACCACTTCCTGATCCACCCAGTTGGCGCCAGCGTTCTCCACGTCCTTGCGGATGGATTTGTACGAGGTCATCTTGCGCCCGCGGCAGGCATCGGCCTGCACCAGCAGCCACGGCCCGTGGCATACCGCGGCCACGATCTTGCCGCTGGACAGGAACTCGCGCACTGTGCGCATGGCGTCCTCATCGATGCGCAATTTGTCAGGATTGATGACGCCGCCCGGGATCACCAGTGCTTCGTATTCCGCGCACTTGCAGTCTGCGATTTTCTTGTTCACTTCGACATCGTGGCCCCAGTCACCCTTTTCCCAGCCGCGGATGGTGTTGCCATCCGGCGAAGCAACGTTCACGCAGGCGCCGGCAGCGCGCAACCGGTCGCGCGGCACTTCCAGCTCGGATTGTTCGAAGCCGTTCGTGGCAATG
>JAICVV010000040.1 GCA_025935155.1 Alphaproteobacteria bacterium | reverse complement strand
GTAATCAGCCACAGGATGATGATGATCGGAATAGGAATCCCGATCAGATACAAGAGGCATGACCGCATCGTGTTCCCTCCAAATGCGCAATCATAATGTCGAATTCGCGGGCGCGTTCCACGGCACTCCTCTCGCGCTGATTTCGTAGAAGGCGATGGCGGCAGCCACCGAGACATTCAGGCTTTCCATCGCACTCGCCATCGGAATGAAAGCAGCCGCGTCACAGCGCTCCCGAACCAGCCGGCGTATGCCCGATCCTTCCGAGCCTAGAACAAGCACCACGTCTCCCTCCGGCACACCGTCTCGAATCGATTGTTCACCATCGCCGCTCAACGCCAGCCGCCAGAAGCCGGCGGCGCCAAATTGCTCCAGTGCGCGGGCGATATTAACCACTTCCACATATGGAACGATATCCAGAGCGCCGGAGGCAGCCTTTGCCAGCGCGCCGGTCGGTGCCGCGGCATGGCGGTCTTGAAGCACGACCGCAGAAACACCAAATGCAACGGCGGATCTTAAGATTGCGCCAACGTTGTGCGGATCGGAGATCTGATCGAGTACGGTAAACGTTCGGGGGCCCCGTGAACGCGTCCGCAACAAATCGGCAAGCTCAAGCCGCGGAAGGGGCTCGCACAAAAGGGCGACTCCCTGATGAACCGCTCCGGGCGGCACGATCCGTGCAATTATATCGGACGAAACAATCTGGTGTTCGGTTTTGGCAAGCGGCCGCTGACCGATTAATGCGGCTGCGCGATCGGTTAACAGAACCCGGTGGAGTTTTCGCCGCGGATTCTCAAGGGCCGCGCGGACCGGATGGATGCCGTACAGCCATAGAGCCGAGGCGGATCGCTGATCGGATGAGCGTCTATTCATGGCAACAGTCAAGTTATCTTAGAGCCTGCGACCAAGCATTCGGGAACAGAGTATGCCCAATTCGAGTTTCACAGCTACAACGAGGGTATTCCCATGACAGTGCACAGTCGTGCAATTGAGCGTTTTGCAAGGGACGACGTGGCCCATAGCCATTTGGTGATAGGGCTTTCCCCTGCCATTGCCTTCGAGAAGTTCCGGCATGACATCAGCCGCTGGTGGCCGCGGGAATACACCTACTCCGGAGATCACGTGGAAGACGTTTGTCTTGAAGGCCGCAGAGGAGGGCTTCTTTGGGAGCGGGGGCCGGAGGGCTTTCGCTGCGATCTCGCTCGTGTGCTGCGCTGGGTGGCTCCCGACCGGATGATTCTGCGCTGGCAGATTTCGCCGAGCCACAGGCCAGAGCCGGTGCCGGATCGCGCGAGCGAGGTGGAAATCCGGTTTGTTTCCGATGGCGGCAGCGGCACGCGTATTGAAGTCGAACATCGCGCCTTTTCGCGGCACGGAAATGCGGGCGGCGAATATTGCGCGCGCATGTCGTCTGACACCGGCTGGCCTTACATCCTCAGGTGCTTTGCCGAGCATTGCGGATGCAGCGATGCTAACCTTCCACGGCTGCTTCGTTCCGTGGCGTGAACATTTTCGCCGGCGGGGCGTCCCGGGCAGCGCCCGCCTGTTGACAGATTCCGCACAATTTCCGATATCCGCGCGCCTTGCACTCTTCCTGGGGGAATGTCCCGAGCGGCAAAGGGGGCGGACTGTAAATCCGCTGGCTTAGCCTTCGTAGGTTCGAGTCCTACTTCCCCCACCATTTGCTGTTACCCAACAGCGACGAAGATGCGGACATGCGGGTGTAGCTCAATGGTAGAGCAACAGCCTTCCAAGCTGATGACGAGGGTTCGATTCCCTTCACCCGCTCCAGCCTGCCGACGAAAACTATTAGATTGATTCTGATCGGCGGGGCCGCCATCCAAAGATAATGTGATCGTCCTCCCAACGGGCAGAGATCGCTGCCATCGCGGCAACGATCGCGCCGAACAACAGCGCAAATGCAATCCAGAGGCTGGCATTGCGGGCGACCTTGCGGGCGGTTTCGGCAGTGCGCGCGGTCTCGGCCTTCATTCGCGCTTGGGCATTATCGACGCGGCGCGCCGCTTCCGATGCCGGGAGCGCCGTATCCTGCACGACAATCTGGATGGCCCGATCACGGTCATAGGAGGACAGCGACGCGCCGCGAGCCATGCTGAATGCGATCATTCTGCCGAGTTCCGCTTTGTCTGCGGCGATATCGCGCCGTGCCGGCTGTGGTGCGGTTCCATTTTCTTCACTTGGGTTGCCGTTGTCGCCTTCAACCGGGATGGTGATTACATGCGGCTCAGTAGACGGTTCTGCCGCTTGAGGTGGTGGGGCTACATCTTGGTCGCGACTGCCCGTGGAACGATCGTTTCCAGCAACGCCGTTTTCAGAAGGCATAGTGGTCATGGGCCTCGGCGCGAACCCCTGATCGGTTCCCGTCGATTCATCGCCCGTAGACGGCGAAGCATCTGTTGCTGTGGAATCCGCCTGGGCATAGCGTTTCCAGGCTGTCGATGCATGCATGGGTGGCGCCGCCGGCCGCAGCAACACGTCAGTCCAGTAGGCCGCAAAGTTAGGTGCCAGCCCAACTTCATTCTGGCCCTCCCCTATCGCCTCCGCGGTCACCGATGACCCTGCCGCGACCCAGCCGCTCATCAGCACAACGGCCGCGGTGACTATGACGCATAATCCCCAGACAGCCAGACCATGCACTGCCGCCCTGAATTCTTCTTCGCGGTCGGTTTCCGCCATCGGCCCAATCAGGCGTCCGACGACATGTCCACCGATCGCGAATCCCATCGCTTGCGCCGCCAAAAAGTAGATTGCGCCGAGGGTGAGAAATCCGGTTGAGATCTTATGTGCAGGTACCAGTGACAGTCCAACGCCGGCCCCAAGCATCAACAGGAAGAAAATGACTGCTGTGCCAATCACTGCCCCTGCAAAGATCGCGCTCCACGAAACGCGGTGCCAAAGCGACCGGCTCACCGCCTCGGTTTCCGCCAAAACAGCGGCCCCGGAGTCTCCAAGTTCCGAGTACGTCGCGGCCATATGTGCTCCCCCAACATGTGCGGCCAACACAACGCCGCAGCCGCCGCAGCCGTTCCTCTCCGGGACGGTTGGCTAACTTCGCAGGTTCAGCGCCTAAGCTAGGCGGCTGTTGAAACCGTGGCCGGGCGGCTATCGACCGGCTTCACTGTAGCCGTCGGTCCGCCGTTTGTCGCAGCTCCTGCAATTGTCGAAGCCGCACCCTTGCGGTCATAGGCCGGATTGCGCCTAGCATTCTCGTCCGCGAGCGGGCTGTCGGAATGCCGGCAATTTCCCTCGAAGAAAGCTCCGGCCTCTACCGCAAACGCTTCATGCAAAATGTTTCCCTCGACGTGACAGGTCGAGCAGAGCAAAATCTTTCTTGCCCGAATACTACCTTCGACCCGGCCCCGAACTGTGACTTCGTCCGCAAGCACTTCGCCCTGAATGACAGCCTTTTCGCCAATCACCAGGCCAGCACTGTGCACATCGCCCTCAACACGGCCATCCACTTGCATATCGCCAGAAGACGAAAGCGTTCCCGTGACAACAAGATCGGCGCTGATGATCGACGGAGCCGCTCGTGTTGTCGCGGGGCGCTGCTTCGGCGGTTGCGCGGCGGGAACAGCGCTTGGCATCGCCGTGGTAGCTGGAACCTCGGGAGTGGCTTCTTTGGGTTTAGTGAACATGGCGTCCTGCCTCGATAAATCTGCTCGGATCTCTCACAACGTCGGCAAGCCATATTTCATAGTGAACATGGGGACCGGTGCTGCGGCCAGTGGATCCGAGTTTCCCCACTGGCGCACCCTTTGCGACCTTAGTGCCTACCCGCACCAAAATCGATGACAAATGTCCGTAGCGCGTGTGCATGCCGTATCCATGGTCGATCTCGACCATATTGCCGTAGCCGCCCCGCCCGCCAGCAAACACAACTGTGCCCGGCGCGGTCGCTCTAACCACAGCGCCCCAGGGGCCTGCAAAATCGAGGCCCGGATGGAATCCGGCGTGATGCGTGAAAGGATCGATTCGCGGGCCGAAATCGCTGGTCAGCTCGAAACCCATACCGTGTACGGGTGTGGTCAGCGGCACATGCTTGAGCGCGGCGAGAAGTTCTGCAAATTCTCGGCTATGCGCGTCAGCGGTCGCGAATTCGCTCGTAAAATTTCCATCTTGTATGCCGGCAAGTTTCACGTCCGAGATTGGAACCAATGGTCCGCCAACTGCACGTTCGAGTCGATTTGGGCTAAGGCCAACGTGACTCAGGACACCCTCTATGCCTGCTACGCGCGTCCCAATCCTGGAGTCGAACTTCTGAAGAATCGCTGTCTGGGTGCGATCCAGGTTTTCCAATCGTTGCGTCTCTTTCACAAGACCGCGAAATGCGGGGTTCTCCGCTGCTAAACTGGAAACTCCCGCCACCGCCGGTGGTCCGGATCTAGGAAACAGAAAATGTGCTGCGCTGGCCAGTTGCTGGATCGTCCCGCCCACAAGAAGCCTCGCCTGCGAGGGGGCATCTGTCCGTGGCTGCGGCCCTACAGGTGCGGGCATCATGTTAAGTTCGGACGTGCCATTCACGCTATCCGAACTCAATGCGCCGTAGCCGAGATCGTCCGCAGCTCCTCCGGCCGAAGCTGCTCGCGGGATGTCCAAGTGCGAGCCTGAATTAAGAGCCGCTGCAACATTTGCCGCAGAAGCATCACCGCCTGTCAGCAGCGACGCCAATGCGCGCTGCTTGAGCTGAAGCTGATCAGCGATGCCCTTGAACCGGTCCTGCGCAGCTACAACAGCTCCGTTCAGCTCGTCGTAGGACATTTGCAGATCGGCAATACGGTTCTCGTAATTCGCCTGCATCTGCTGAAAGCGATGATCCCTGGCTGCGACAATGCGATCTTTGAAAATCACATTGACGGAAGCGAAGGCCAGCCAGGAAATAATGATCAGGCAAAACGCGGCCAAAGTGGCCTGCAACGGAGCGCCAAAGGTAAAAAACTGTACCCGCCCGTCGCTACGGATATATATTTGCCGTTCAGGGAACGTCGCGTGCAACCATGCCCACGCACGCTCGATGAGCGCCTTCACCATGCGGTACAACCTCTGTAACGTCTTTGCCTACAGCCGCCGAAGACCCCTATCATCCCGTATCAGCGCACAATTTCAAGCTCTTAGGTGAAAAGTTGACTGCTGAAACTCGTCAACGCCCTCGCTAGCTAAGAGACTGGGCGGCCTCGAGTACCGCCTCCACGTGGCCTGGCACCCTGACTTTCCGCCAGACCTGCCTGATCACGCCGTGATCGTCAACAAGAAATGTGGCTCGCTCAACCCCCATATAGGTCCGGCCGTACAGTTTCTTTTCACCCCAGACTCCGTAATCCATTGCTGTCTTCTTGTCAGGGTCGGAGGCTAGTTTTATTTTAAGGTGGTGCTTTGCCCTGAATTTTTTATGAGACTGAACATTATCTTTTGAAACACCGATGATATCTATTCCGATAGTCGCAAATTTCGGTAGCTTTTTGGAAAAGGCGATCGCCTCACTGGTGCAGCCCGATGTATCGTCCTTCGGATAGAAATAGAGGACGTACGGCGATCCCGCCAGAGCGGCAGAGGAAACGTTGCCCTGATCCGTCTCGAGCTCGAAAGACGGGGCATTATCGCCTACCTTGAGTTCCTTCGTCACGGTCTCTCCTTCGGCAGGCGTTTACCACACGCTTTCGATAGGCGATAAGCGGCTGGCGCGCTCCGGTCTCAACCCCGGCCGCAAGCTGGGAGCGGGTGAATTGATCCGAAGCGCGCCAATGGCGCTGTACAGGTGCCACGAGCCTTGAAGCATTCAGCGACCTTCTTCGACAGAATAGGATTAAGCCAGTTCGCGCGCCGAATAAGGCTAGTTCGTGTCCGCTGGCACCACGTGCATCATATAAGCTTGGCCACGATCGCTTTAATAGCCGTCGCGGTGTTTTTCGTGGTGGGCGCAATCTTGCGCCTGGCGATTGGCCCTGTGTCATTGGGGCCGTTTTCGGAGCGTCTCCGAAGCTCCGTCTTATATGCGCTACCCGGGCTCGCCATTCGTTACGATGACGCCGCGCTCGAGTGGTCACGCGACGAAGGCCGCGTGAACCTTATCATCACCGGGGCGCGGGTTTTCGACGGCGACGGTCACATCATTGCGCAGGCTCCGAAGGCCGAGATCGGACTTGCCGCACAGGCGCTCGTCTGGGGCAATGTCCAGGTCCAACGTATTACGCTGGTCGGCGTGCAGCTTACGTTGGTGCGAACAAAAGACGGCGCGCTCCACCTTGGGGTCGAGCGCAACAAAACTCACGGCGATGTCCTCGAACGCATCCGCGATGCGCTGGAAAAATCCGGCACCGGTGCATCCTCGCTTCAACGTGTTGCTGTAAGCCAGGCAAAATTGGCGTTCTATGACGAAACTACGGGCCTGTTTGTTGTTGCCCCGCAAGCACGCGTGGAGGTTGCGAGCGACAGTCGAAACCGCAACCGGCTGGTGGCAAACCTGGACGCCGTTATCGAGGTGACCGGTCAGCCCGCCCGTCTGACCGGGCAAATCAAATTGCCGTCGAGCGGCGGCGATACCGTCGGCAATTTGAATGTCATCGGCCTCTCGATCCCGGCGCTGGCACGCAACTCGCCGCAGTTTGCGTTCCTTACTCCCTACAACTTGCAAACGGATGCTTCGGGCTCCTTCGTTATCGAACATGCAAACAAACTTCGTTCGGCCGATATCAGCATCTCGGCAAAGGGCGTGGTGAACGGGTTCGGCACATTGCTTCCCATCGACAACCTGCGGCTCGTCGGACGGTACGACGCCCTGACTGGAAAAGTGCTGATCGACGATGCGGATATCAAAGCGGAGGACACTGCAGCGCATTTTCGGGGCTCCGGCGATCTCCGCTTTACCGGCGATCGCTCCATTGAACGGGCCGATCTCGACATTTCGAGCGACCGGATCAACTTGGCGATGCCTGGCGCATTCGCACGTGCCGTCGAACTTGGCGGCGCACATCTTCGCGCGACCTACACGCCGGCAAACAAGACTTTCGCAATCGAGCAGTTGGCGCTCGAGGGCCATGCCTTGTCGGGTGTGCTTTCCGGAAAGGTTGTGCTTGCGCAAAATTCGTCCCCTGCTGTCGATGCAACCGGTAGATTGAAACAGATATCGGCCATAGATCTGGTCCGCTATTGGCCGCTGCGCATGGGTGAAGGTGCCCGCAGCTGGATTGCAGCGAACATGCCAGCTGGGCGCATAGGTCCCATGTCCATCGCTCTGAATATTAGGGCTGGCGATCTCGACCGGCCTGCACTGCCGGAAGAAGCGGTTCACCTCAACATCCCCGTCCAGGACGCAAGCGTGAAATATCTCAACGGTATGACGCTGCTGACGCATGCAAACGGCGCAGGCCTGCTGACGGGCGATACTTTCAAGGTGCAAGTAACGTCCGGGCGTGTCGGGACAATCGCATTGCGCAGGGGGACCGTGACGATTCCAGAGTTGCATAAGCACGGCACCGTTGGTGACATCGCCGTTTCCCTTCAGGGGCAGCTGCGAGACCTGCTCGCTATTCTCGATGAAAAGCCGCTGCAGTATCCTTCCCGCTTCCATATCAAGCCTGCAGAAGCCACGGGCGCCGCGGCGATCGACGCGGATTTTCGCGTCCCAATGGTGAAAGACGTCGGCATTGACCGCATTCCGATAAAGGTCGGGGGGAAAGTGACCGGGATGGGTTTGTCCCTCGGACCGAATACGAGGCTTTCCAATGGAAATGTCGCTTTCGAGGTCGACAATACGCATTTGCATGCGGCCGGGACGGTTGACTACGGGCGCGCACCGCTTGTTGCAGATTGGACGGAATTGTTCAGCAGCAAAAATCCAAACACAACAACACTTAAAGTCCGGGCGCATTTGGACGAAGAGACGCGTGACCTGCTCAAGCTTCATCTTTCCGATGTGTTGAGCGGCCCCATTGATGTCACTGCGACGCTTACCGGCTCTCGGGGTAGCATTCGGAATGCCGAGGTGAATGTCGATCTCACGCCGGCAACTCTGGCTTGGAACGTCATTAGCTTCACGAAAGGTGCTGGGGTTCCAGCAGGCGCCCAAGTATCCGCCAACCTGGATGTCAACGGCAACGTTCAGGCGGCCAATGTGTCGGTTGCCGGCGCAGGCCTTTCCGGCCGCGGTACGCTGAATTTCACGAGCGATGGCAGCATTTCGCACGCCGAATTCCCCAGCTTTCGCGCAGGGCCGCAAAACGACTTTTCGGTGTCGTTGTTCCGGACTGCGCCGAAGACTTTCGATGTAACGATTCGTGGGCACTCTGCCGATGGCCGCTCGTTTGCAACGCGCAGTTCGAGCGCCAAAGCTGCGGAACTGCCCAGCACCAACCGATATCATCTGGTCGCGCGGCTTGACCGCGCGGTCCTTGCCGAGGGTACTGTGCTCACACCATTCAGCCTCGACGCGAACACAATCGGCGACAGCATCCAAAATATGTCTGTTTCTACAGGCATGTCGAAAACGGATACGGTGACAGCAAGCATCGCTCCGGCGTCCGATGGGCGAAGGCTCACCCTCAGCGCAACGGACGCCGGACTCCTTCTGAAAGGCCTGTTCGGCCTCGACAATATTTCCGGCGGCAAGCTCAATCTTATTGCAAGGATGCCGCCCATCGGGCTTCCGAAAGGCGCCGCCCCTGACTACGCCGGAACCTTGACGATTCAGAACTTCCGTATCGAAAATCAACCGTTCTTTTCCCGGCTCTTCTCCGCCGGCTCGCTGGGCGGCCTCATCGACTTGATGCGCGGCGCAGGCATTGTCATCGACAAGCTGGAGATGCCCTTCAGCTCGAAGAACGACGTCATCAACATCCAGGACGGGCATGCCTCGGGGCCGTCTGTCGGCTTCTCCGGAGACGGCTATATCGACCGGCGCGCGAACACGATCGATCTGAAGGGGGCGATTGCGCCCATTTACGGACTCAACAGCGTATTGGGCGCGCTTCCCATTCTTGGCAACATGCTGGTTTCCAAACAGGGCGAAGGGATTATTGGCATGACCTACGAAGCATCCGGCAGCCTCGACGAACCGAAAATCAGTGTGAACCCCTTGTCGATACTGGCGCCGGGAATTTTCCGCCGTATCTTCGAAGGCAGGGTACCGACTGCGCCGTCGCAGGCCAACAAGACGCCGTCCGCACCGGCCCCGGCTCCGCATTAGCAATTCCACCGTTCATCAATCGACCATCGCAGCGACGCCATCGAATGGCGCGTCGATCGAATGCGAAGGCTGCGTGAACCAGCGCGGGCCGCTCTCTGTCATGTAGAAATGATCTTCCAGCCGGATGCCGAACTCGCCCGGCAGCACGATCATCGGTTCGTTGGAGAAGCACATACCGGGCGCAAGCGGCGTCCCGTCGCCGCGTACCAGATTGGGCGCCTCGTGCACATCAAGGCCGATGCCGTGGCCGGTCCGGTGCGGCAGTCCTGGTAGCCGATAATCGGGACCCAATCCGGCTTGCTCCAGAACCGCTCGCGCTGCGCGGTCGGCGCTCTCGCATGGCTGACCGATTTGAGCCGCCGCGAAGGCTGCGGCCTGTGCTTCCTTCTCGAGATTCCAAATCTCGCGCTGGCGCCTTGTGGGCTCACCGAAAACATAACTGCGTGTGATGTCGGAGTTGTAGCCATCGAAGGCGCAGCCGGTGTCGATCAGTACCATGTCGCCGTCCTTCAGCGCCCGCTCACCTTCGCCGCCGTGCGGCAGCGTGGTGTCCTCGGCGAAGGAAACCAGACAGAACGTGTTGCCGCCATCGGAGCCAAATTTGCGATGTGTCTCGTCGATAAATCGAACCACTTCGCTCACCAGAATGCCGGGCCGCAGCAAATCGCGGGCGCGTCGCTGTGCTTCCAATGTTACATTCTTCGCATGCTGCATGAGCGCGAGCTCGGCGGCCGACTTGATGCGCCTCAAACTGTTGGTCAGCGCGCCCGCGCTCTTCAGGCATTCGTCGCCCACCGCCTGGCGCAGCCCGTAATAGGTGAAGAGCGCCACCTGATCATCCAGTGCAATGCTTCCTTCTCCGGCCGTATCGGCAATCAGTGCATAGGGATTCTCGTGTTCCTGCCAGACGCGAATGTCCCCGGGCACGGTGACAAGGCTTTGCACCTTGTCGCGCTCGAATCCCGGGCAGATGTAGGTGATTGCCTTCCCGGTAACGACGGCGCCGGTGAACCGCTCGCTCGGGTGCCAGGAGATACCCGCGAAATAGCGCAGGTTTGTCGTCGGGCCGATAACGACAGCGCCGACTCCGTCCCGCTCCATTTCGCCGCGCAGCCGCTTGATGCGCTGTAGCCGCTCGTCGACAGAGATGTTTGCGGGTCTCTTTGTCATGTTCGCTCGCTCACGCCGGTCTCACCAGCACGTGTTTTTTCTTGCCGCTTGAGAGTTTCAGCACGCCTTCCTGAGTGAGCGTGCTGTGCTCGACCTGCAAACGCGGATCGCTAACGACCGCATCGTTCAAACGGAGTCCGTTGTTGGCGATCAGCTTGCGCGCCTCGGAGTTCGACGACACCAGTCCGGTCGCGACGGCGAGGTTCAAGATCCCGTCCGGCAACTTCAAGGTAAAGGTGGGGAGCCCTTCCGCGAGCGTGCCTTCCTCAAAGGTGCGGCGCGCGGTCTCGGCAGAATCTTCTGCAGGCTGTCGCCCGTGGAGGATGGCCGTGGCTTCGGTGGC
>JAICVV010000003.1 GCA_025935155.1 Alphaproteobacteria bacterium | reverse complement strand
CGCGCGCCGTCGGGATGCTGCGTTTTCCACATCCACTGCTTGGCGACGACATGAATTTCGAGCTGATTGGGCGCGAAACGCGGCGGTAGCGGAAGCCCGTCCACAAACCACCAGAAGATAAAGATCGCGAGAAAGACGGTGCCGGCCGTCCACCCGATCTCGATCTCGTGCTGCAGCAGGCGCGGCAGCGGACCGCGCGCGGCGGCGGTCCCGCGCCGGTAACGCGCCGCAAACACGATCAGCAGAACGAAAAGGATGAGAAAAATCGCCAGCGATATCCCCAGTACTGCGAAGAACGCGACGTCCACATCGTGGGCGTTTTTCGATGCTTCGGGCACCAGCAGACGAAGGCCGGTCATGTCGCGCTTCTTCGGTTGCGAAGAAGGAGCAGAACGGCGCTTCCAAGCAGCAGCACCGTCGCTATCGCCGCGATCCTGAGCACCCTCTCGACGCGGAGGGTGTAGAGCCCAGTAGCGGGATCGTAGGCATAGCAGAGGTGAACGACGCGCGCGAAAAGCCCAGAGGCTGGCGCCGCGTCCAAGGCGTCGCGCAGACTTCGCGGCGTGAGCGTTAATGGCGAGAGCACGCCCCGAAGCTCGCCATCCGGAGCGACCGCATAAATCACCGCGGGATGCGCGAACTGATCGCCCATCGGGTCGTAGACGTAGTGGAAGCCCAATGCTGCAGTCGCTCTTTGCACCGTGTGGCTATCCGGCCTGAGCAGAACCGTAGCCGGCCAAAGCGCGGCGGGAATCTCCTTGCGCTCCATCGCGCGCGCCGCCTGGGTAGAATCGCGGGGATCGATTCCGATTATTACGATCCGGTATTGCGACTCGGGGATACGGCTGTTCTGGATTGCTTGCGAAAGCAGCGCCAGATCGGTGCCACACAGAGTGTTGCAGGTATAATCCACAAAACTGACGAAGCCCGTCCGTCCGGCAAGAATGCCGCCAACGCTGCGCTTTGTCCCGCCTGCGTCCAAGGCCGTAAGCCCTGGATCAAGATGCGCGCCGGCAGGCGGTGCTGCGGAAACCGAACTGAGTTGCGCCCGCGTCAGGTGCGCCCATGCAGGCTCCGCCGCAAGAAGAAGGAGCAGCGCTGCCGCAACGAATTTCATGGCGCTGCCCCAACAGGATCGAACGCGCCGGTCCCCTTTGCGGCGATGGATTTCATTGCCGCGCCGATGGGCATCCGTCCATGACCGCCATTCAGATCGCCTCTCTGTTTCGCCTCGAGCAAAAGGCGTTCCTCCCGTTCGCCTGCAATCACGGCCGGAGCCGGGAAGGGGCGATGGACGGTATAGGTTTGCCCAATCCGATCGCCGAACAAGGCCCGAAATCCGAACGAAACCAGCGCGACAAAAATGAGGACGCCGGCAACGATCGCAATCACGCGGCGCGTGTTGACATTGGGAGATTCGCCGCGCCCGATATCGGTGCTCATGCGCGCGCTCCGCCGAAAGGCAAAAACCGCATGACGGCCCAGATGGCAAACGCGATGAGCAGGATCGCGAATATTGAGGGCGCAATGGCGATACCGCCGTAGACCGGCAGCACCATCCATCCCACATGCAGAGCCACGCCCAAAAGCACGAGAATGCCGACCGCGCGGAGCGCCGCCGGTTCGCGGCGTACATAGGGGCTCAACACCGCCAGAAATGGCGCGGCCGCGCCGATCAGGAATGAGGCGAGCATCACCAGCGGCCAGCCATTGCCGGCGCGGGCAACGTACCAATGCACCTTCTCCGGCACATTGCCGTACCAGGTGATGAGGAACGCCATATAGAGGAAGTAAACCGTGCCGAGCAGCGTAGTGACGAGAATACCGGCAAGGTCGCGCGTCGGCCGCCCCGGCGCTTGCGGCGTGAGCACCGCCGCGAACCCGAGCGCCGCGAACATCTGCTCGATGCCGAAGCCCATTCCGAAGCCAGCCGATGCCGAGCCTGGCACGATTGTCCGCACCCAGTCGGCCGGCAAGAATGTCATCACGATGAAATGCGCCACCAATCCCAGCGCAGCGAAAAGCTGGTTTCGCCACGCACCGGTCCACGCCAGCAGGCTCCAGATGGCAAGTCCGATCAGCGTACGCGCGTCGAAGAAAAATGGATTGAGATAGTAGGCCAGAACATTGTGCGGCAGCTTCAGCGCGCTCCAGTCATAGATCAGCGGACGGAAAATAATGACCGGAAGGAAGACAAGAAAAAGCAGCGGAATCGCGCGCGCAGCGGGAACGAGGGCCGGTGCCAGATCGCTGCCCCAGCGTCCACCGCTAATTCCCTGCACCAGAAGCAGCGCAAGGCTGCCGATCGGCACCGTGGAAACAAGCACGAATGCGCACAGCCACGCGCGCGCCGCCGCTTCTCCATCGCCCCACGACGAAAGCGCCAGCGCGATAGCGGCGAGGAGCGCAAGCAATGGCAACAGCCACGGCTTCATGACGAGCCCTTTCGCGTGTTGCCCGCCAGTTGCAGCGCGCGAATGTAAGCCGTAATCGCCCACCGATCCTTGGGCTCAACCCGATCCGCAAAGCCGTACATCGTGCCGTAACCCTGCCCAATCGCGTCCACCAGTTTCTTGCCCGAAGCGCGCATAACTTCAGGATCGGAAAAGGATTTTGGTTTCGGGAATCCGCGCGCCACCACAATTCCGTCGCCAGCGCCCGTAAGTCCGTGACAGACGGCGCAGTAAATGTCGTACCGTTCGTGCCCGCGCTGAAGCAGCGCAATGGAAACCGGTGGCGGATTCGCCGTTTGTTGTTCCCGGTCAAGCGCGCCCTGCGCGACCGTGCCTTTGACGAGCGGGAGCGCCTCGCGTCCCGATGGCCAATTGGCGGTGCCCTGAGCGGATCCGTAAGTTTTCAGCCGGTTCTGATGATCCATGCTCTCGTCGCAGGCGGCCAACCCGAGCAGCAGGAGCAGTGTGGCGGTCCGGTTCATTCGCGAACCTCGTGCCATGCAATGGGTTTCAGGTGATCTCGTACCCAGTCGGCAGCCTTCGGTGGAAACACCAGAAGGATACGATCCTGCACCGCACGTCCGGTGATATCGGCCGCAAACAGTGGATCGTTCAGCTTCGGCAGGCCGCACATCCACATCCAGCCGAGAATGCCCACGATGGCGGCCGAAAGAATCGCCAGCTCGTACGGCACGAGCAGGAAATCCGGCCAGCTGTTGAGCGGCCGCCCGCCGGAGTCGGTGGGATAGGCGAAAACGGAGCTGTACCACTGCATCAAATAGCCGATTACGGCTCCGGCCGCACCTGCAATGAACATCACCCAGCCGATCGGACTGTTCGCCTGAGGCGGCGCAATCCAGTCTGTTATGCCTTCGATCGGACTGGGCGACAGCACATCGCGCGGCGCGTGCCCCGCTTCGGCTGCTGCGCGTGCAGCGGCCGTTGCTTTTTGCTTGCTGCCGAATTCGGCAAGGAGGAATTCGCTCATGCCGCGTTCTCCTCAAGCCATCGCCGGCGCAATTCGTGCGCCGGGAGCGCCGGAATCAAACGAACGAAAATCATGAACATGAACATGAATGCGCCAAGCGAGCCGAAGAGCAGCAGCCAGTCCCAGACTGTCGGCAGGAAGATGCGCCACGAGCTTGGCAGGTAATCGCGCGACAGCGTCGCCCACACAATCAGGATGCGTTCCAGCCACATGCCGACATTGATGATGATCGCGATGATCACCACCGCCGGAATGCTCCGCCGCACCCGGCCAGACCACAGCGCCTGCGGAACCACGACGTTGAACAGAAGCTGGCAGTAGTAGAGTGGCGCATAGGGTCCCGTGAACAGGAACACCACCAGGTGCCGTTCGGAGCGGTTGCCGCTGTACCAGCTCCAGAACCACTCCGTGGCATACGACACGCCCATGATGATGGATGCCATCAGCAGAACTTTGGCAATCATCTCGAAATGCCGCACGGTTACGAACGGCTTGAACGGGCAGGCCCAGCGCAGCACCGCCGCGATCACCACCACCATTGCGAACCCGGAATAGAGCGCACCCACCACGAAATAGGGCGGGTAAATTGTGTCCGACCATCCCGGCTCGAGGCTCGCGGCAAAATCCAGACTGACAATGCTGTGCACTGAAACCACAAGCGGCACTGCAAGAGCGGCCATATAGCGATAGAAACGGTCATGGATTTCCCAATGCCGCGCCGAACCGCGCCAGCCGAGTGCGAATGCGCCGTACAGACGCCGGGCGGTGCGGCTTCTTGCGCGCTCACGAAGCATGGCGAGATCGGGAATGAGGCCCGCATACCAGAACAGAATGGAAAAGGTGATGTAGGTGCCGACCGCCCAGAAATCCCACACCAGTGCGCTGCGCCATTGGGGCCATACCCCCTGTACATTTGGATAAGGCACGATCCAGTAAACATAATACGGACGGCCGAGGTGAAAGATCGGCATCAGACCGGCAAGCGTCACGGCGAATAGCGTCATCGCTTCGGCGAAGCGGTTGAGCGACGCGCGCCATTTCTGCCGGGTGAGCAGCAGCAACGCCGAGATCAGCGTGCCCGCATGGCCGATGCCGAGCCACCACACGTAATTGGCGATCGGAAAACCCCAGACGATCGTGGTGTTGTTGCCGAAAATGCCGATGCCGTGGGCGAACAGCCATGTCACGGTCACGATCATCACGATGGTGAGGCTGCCGGAAACCGCGAGTGCCACCCACCATCGCCAAGTATGAGAGGGTGCCAGAATCGGCGCCGAAACGCGCGCGTTGATGTCTTCGAGGCTGTGAATCTCCGGGCCAATCCATCGCTCTTGCGCTCCCTCCGCGGCGCTCATGCTGTTTCATCGCTGTTGTAGACGCGTTTCAGGTACGTCGTGCGCGGCCGGGTGTTGAGATCGGCGAGCAACACGTAATGCTGCGGCGTCGCGCGAAGCTGCGAGACATCGGAATTGGCCCTGTTCAGATCGCCGAAATGGATCGCGCGGGTAGGGCACGCGGCCTGGCAGGCCGTAACGATTTCGCCTTCGGCGATTTCCCGTTCCTGCTTTTCTGCGGTTTTGCGCGCCCGGCTGATGCGCTGGAGGCAATAGTTGCACTTTTCCATCACGCCGCGGCCGCGCGCCGACACATCCGGATTGTGCTGCGCCTTCAGCGAGGGGCCTTCGTTCGCGTAGGCCTGGGCGCCGGAATAATCGAACCAGTTGAAGCGGCGTACCTTGTAGGGGCAATTCGCTTCGCAGAAGCGGGTGCCGATGCAGCGGTTGTAAACCTGCACGTTCAGGCCTTCGTGATCGTGCACCGATGCCTCGACCGGACACACCGGCTCGCAAGGCGCCAACTCGCAGTGCATGCAGGGCACGGGCTCAAATCCGCGCCGCAGCGAGTAACCGTGCGGACGGGCATAGGAATCCACCCGCAGCCAGTGCATGTCGCGGCCCTGCGTGACTTCTTCCGGTCCGACCACCGGCACGTTGTTCTCAGCCTGGCAGGCGACAACGCAGGCATTGCAGCCAATGCAGGCGTCGGTGTCCACCACCATTGCCCAGGCATATTCGCCGCGATTTGGAATCCCCAGCATGTTTGGGGGCGGCGCTGCTTTCCCGTGGCGCGGCGCGAGTTCGCCGGCGGTTGCAATCTGAAACAGGTCTTCCGTGCGTCCGTTGAGCCGCGTGTGCGCCTGCAGCGACCGAAAAGGGACGTTCCGTGCGCTCTTGCGAACGACGGCGCCGGCAAGTGAACGGGCGAATGGGTGCGTGCCGAGTCCGCAGGTGCGCGCGCCCACTCCAGTGCCGATCCGCCCCGCACTCAGCCGCCCCTGTCCCCAACCGGCAGCGACAACGCCATCCGCCTGTCCCGGCATAATTACGGCCGGCGCAGAGACAGTCTCTCCGCCCACGGTGACATCGACAGTTTCTTCGTCGGCAATGCCGAGTTTCGCAGCGTCGGCCGGTGCAATCTGAATTGCATTGCCCCAGACCTGGCGGGTGAAAGGCTTGGCGCACTCCTGCAGCCAGGCGTTGTTGGCAAACCGGCCATCCCACACCGAAGTGTCGGGGGAAAGCTGAAGCACAAGCTCGTGTTGTGGAGCGGCATAGGGGAGAGTGGCGATGCGGGAGCTGGACGCTGTGGTGGGTTGAGCTGCTGTTTTTGCAATAACGCCATCGTGCAAGGCCGCGCGCCACTGCTTCTCGAAATCACCTCCAGCCGGTGCACCCTTTCGCCAGCTGTTGCGGGTCAGGTCATAGGCATCGGTAACCGGTTCGTTTGCAAGCTCCGCCAGATATTCATCGCGCGTGCGCGTCGGATAGAGCCGCTGGATCAGCGGCTGGACGATCGAAGCCGTGCCATCGAGTGCGCGCGCATCTCCCCATGTTTCCAGGGCGTGGCTGAGCGGCAGAGTCCATTTGCAACATCCCGCCGTCTCGTCACGATAGAGGCCAATATGAGCACTGAAGGGCACGTCGGCGATGCCATCGGCGATCCGCAGCATGTCCGGCGCATCGTAAACCGGGTTTGAATCGACAACGATGAGCGCCTTGATCCGGCGAGCATGGAGGTCATCGGCAAGGCTTTTCAGCTCATATGCATGGTCGTTCTCGAAGGGATCCTGCGGCGGAAAGTAATCGACCGGTGCCGCAAGCTGCGAATTAATCCAGTGACACAGCGCATGCATCTCCGCGGGCTGTCCTTCGCCAGTCAGGACCAGCGCGCGTCGTTTCGCGCTCTGCAACTCCTGGCTCACCCGCTGCGCGAATGCATGGGCGTAATCCGGCAAGCGCGGTTCCCCGAGCTGTGCGCCGAGGCCGTTGGCTATCAGGCGCGCAACCTCGCGCACATGCCCGGGTTTCAGCGCAATGCGAAAATCGGCCGTAGCGCCGGTCAACGTCCACACCGGCTCTGCGACATGGATTCTCTGGCGCCTGTTTTTGCCGTTCCGCCGCGATGAGTATCCGCGCGCAATGCGCAGCTCGTCGGGGCCATGTCCGAGGGGATCGCCGTCGAGTACCAGTACCACATCGGCATCGCTCCAGCGCGGCAAAGCCGTCACGACACGTCCAAACACTATGCGCCCGCCCGCCCGCGACGCATCGTCGTTCACTGGCTCGTAGCGATACCAGCGCAATGCCGGAAAGCGGGTACGTAACGCGTCGATGCGCGCCAGCGTAGTAGGGGACGTTGTGCGGCCGGTCACCAGCGCAAGACCGCGGCCATCGTTCGTCTGCGCTACGCGATTCCACTCCGCAGCGAAATCGTCCCATGTGGCAATCGCGCCCTTGCGGCGAATTACGCTGGAACGGTCGGGATCGTAGAGCGTCAGTACCTCGGATTCCGCAAAGATGTCGGTCGCGCCAAGGCTGAACGGGTGCCCTGGATTGCCCTCCATCTTGATCGGCCGCCCGTCCACCGAGATACCCAAAAAGCCGCGCCCATAACCGGCAAGAGAAAGCGTCGTGGCGAATCGCATCGGCTCCCCCGCCACCATGCCTTCCGGCATGTTCACGTAAGGGATGATTTCTTCCGTTGGCTGGCTGCAACGCGCCATGCTCGCGGCCATTGCCGCCGCTAATCCTTTGAGCGCCGCGCGGCGGTTTAGCTCGAGACGGCCGCTCAACGGTGACATGTCGAGCAATCCGTCATGTGCGCCGTGTGGATGAGATATTTGGCGATAAGCTTGCGGCCTTGCGCGATCTGGTCCGGAGGCATGCTCCAGAACATGTTGAACACCTGATCCCTCGGCCGGATGTAGCGCTCGGGGTGGCGGTGGCACGACAGGCACCAGCCCATCGTAAGCGGCTTCTGCTGGCGCATCAGCGCCATTTTCTGGACAGGGCCGTGACAGACAGAACAGCCGATTCCCTTTGCGACATGAATGCTATGGTCGAAAAAGACATAATCCGGCACGCGATTGACGCGCTGCCAGTGCAGCGGCGTGCCGGATGCCAGACTCTGGCGCACCGGCGCCAGCATCTGCGCGTTGGTCCAAATCTGCGAGTGGCACGTCATGCAGGTGTGGGTGGGAGGAAGGCCGGCGAATGCAGCCTTCTCCACCCCTGTGTGACACATGCGGCAGTCGATCCCCAGCGCGCCGACATGATGCTCATGGCTGAACGGAACGGGTTGCGCGAGGGTAAGGTACTGACTGGTGGCGTAAGGCGACTTCCAGAGGAAATAGCTGACGGCCACCGCTCCCGTTGGGAGGACGAAAATGGCGACGATGATAATGACAGCGATGCTGTTCGCGCCCGGCCGGAACAACTGGGCCATTATCTACCCCTCCCGTCGGCCCATTCCGGAAGCGTTTCATGCCTGAGATTAAATTTGCGCAAGCTGAAAGCGGCCTTCGCCTCAGGGCCGCGAGAGAAACGCGAGCATTTGCAGCAAAGTTCCCCTTTTGGGAGTGGCCGCTAGAGCAAACTGGATGAACGCCTTGATTCCTCTTTTACCCGGGCGAAATCGCCGCACGTCTCATCGATCTGGACGGCTGTCAGAGAGAGTATCAGGTAATCGCGCGGCACACGGGCCGTTTCATCGCACGCCCGCTCGACAGAGCGCTTGCGCGTGCCCCAATTAATCCAGCGCGAAGGCGATTGTGCTCAGGAGCGCGATGTACGGATTGCGCGAGTCGAGACGCGTGTGCTGCACCACGATCGGCACCGACGATTCGATCAGTGAAGAATACGGCGTATCGCGCGGAATGGATTCAGGGTCGCGCAAGTCGTTGAACCTCAAATGCTTGGTGCGCCGCGCTCCTAGCAAGATGCGGTATGGACCAGCGGGTTCACGGTTCTCGAAGAAAATCGTGATGTCCACCTGGGCATCGTCGTCGGTGGGGTTCAGCAGGCAAGCGGCCTCATGTGAGATCAGCGCGCGATCGTTTGGATCGACACTCTGTCCCGGAATATAACCTTCGGGGATTGCCCAACGCCGGCAGCCGAAACGGGATTGCTCGCTCACCCGCGGGCAACGGCGGCGGCCGATGAATGTTCCCTCGAAACGCCGTCGTGTTGTTGCAAATGAATGGCTGGGCGGGAACCGAGGGCCGGTCATTCGGTTGCCAATATAGGTGTCTTTTCAAAGGCAATCGTATGGCTATGACCGCAGGCGACGTTCTGGTCGACACGCTGATCGACTGGGGTGTGAACGTAATTTTCGGAATTCCCGGGGATGGCATCAATGGGGTGATTGAATCTTTGCGGCGCCGCAAAGATGAAATCCGTTTCATACAGGTGCGGCATGAAGAGGCAGCCGCGTTCGCCGCATGCGGTTATGCGAAGTGGACCGGCAAGCTCGGCGCCTGTATTGCCACGTCAGGCCCTGGCGGCATTCACCTTCTGAACGGCCTCTACGATGCCAAGCTGGACCAGGTGCCGGTGATTGCGATTACCGGTCTACAATTCCACGACCTGTTGCACACCTACACGCAGCAGGATGTCGAGCTCGACAAGTTATACATGGACGTTGCCGTCTATGACAGCCGTGTCATGGGCGCGGCGCACACGCGCAATGTCGTTTCGCTCGCCTGCCGCACCGCGCTCGCCTATCGCGGCGTGAGCCATGTGACCATTCCGGTGGACTTTCAGGACGAAGAGGTTTCGGAAGATATCCGTTCGAGCCGCAACCTGAAGCACCATCTGTCGGATGTCATGGGATGGCAGCATTCCCTTCCTCCCGAAGACCGGTTGAAGCTCGCGGCCGAAATTCTCAACGGCGCTAAGAAGCCAGCCATTCTTGCAGGGCAGGGTGCGCTGCATGCCTCGCGCGAGCTTGCCGCCACGGCCGAGCGGCTGGGCGCTCCGGTGATCAAAGCGTTGCTCGGGAAAGGCGCGCTGCCGGATGACAGCCCCTATTGCACCGGCGGCATTGGCCTTCTGGGCACGCGGCCTTCGCAGGAAGCGATGGAAGAGTGCGACGCGCTGCTGATCATTGGCAGCTGTTTTCCGTACATCGAGTTCTATCCCAAGCCCGGTTCCGCGCGGATCGTGCAAATCGACCACGATCCCAAACGGATCGGCCTGCGCAGCCCGGTGGAATGCCCGTTGGTGGGCGACTCTGCGGGTGTCCTTCGGGCCCTGCTTCCGCGTCTGACGC
Organism: Alphaproteobacteria bacterium; assembly: GCA_025935155.1. Lineage (GTDB taxonomy): Bacteria > Pseudomonadota > Alphaproteobacteria > Micropepsales > Micropepsaceae > Rhizomicrobium. Next base: position 9,244 of record JAICVV010000003.1, on the reverse strand, counting down.
TTCGCGAAGACCGCAGCTTCCTCGAAAGAGCGCAGGAGCGGATGAAAGATTGGCAGGAACTGATGGAGGAGCGCGCCACGCGCATGGAGAAGCCAATGAAGCCGCAGGTTGTGGCGCATGCGCTGAACCGGCTCCTTCAGGACGATGCCATCGTGTCTACCGATTCCGGCACCATCACCACCTGGATCGCGCGGCACCTTTCGATCCGCAACGGAATGCAGTTCTCGTGCTCCGGCAACCTCGCCACTATGGCGTGCGGGCTGCCCTATGCCGTCGGCGCGGCGGTTGCCTATCCGGAACGGCAGGTAGTCGCGTTCGTAGGGGACGGCGGACTCACAATGCTGATGGGCGAGATGGCGACGCTCAGGAAATACAATCTCAATGTGAAAATCATCGTCATCAAGAACAACGTGCTCGGCCAGATTAAATGGGAGCAGATGGTGTTCCTGGGCAACCCGGAATATGTCTGCGAGCTTCAGCCCATCGAATTTACCACTGTGGCACAGGGCTTTGGGATCGCCTCCTGGCGCATCGATGATCCCGAACAATGCGCCGCAACGCTGCAGACGGCGTTGAACACGCCGGGCCCCGGCCTTATTGAAGCCATTGTCGATCCCGATGAGCCGCCAATGCCGCCGAAGATCGAGCCAAAGCAGGCGCTTCATTTTGCCGAAGGCCTGGCAAAGGGAACGCCCAACGCCAAGCGGATCGCGCTGACGGTATTATCCGACAAAGTTCGCGAACTGATCTGAAACGGCGGTGGTGAAAGAGGTCTCCATCGCGCGCATCGATTGCGCGGCTTTCACCATTCCGACGGATGCGCCGGAATCGGATGGCACGATCGAATGGGATCGCACCACCCTCATTACGGTTGAGGTGGAGGCCGGCGGCAGAACCGGCCTTGGCTATACCTACGATCATAGCGCGGCAGTCTCGCTGATTGCACAAACGCTGGCCCCGGAGGTTCGCGGCCAAGATGCGTTTGCCGTCGAAGAGGTGTGGGCGGCGATGGTACGCATCGTGCGCAACATCGGCTGGCCCGGCGTGGCGGCGTGCGCCATTTCCGCGATCGATATCGCGCTCTGGGATTTAAAGGCGAAGCTGCTGGACGTGCCCCTTGCGACATTGCTTGGACCGGCGCGCAGGCGCGTGCCGGTCTATGGCAGCGGAGGGTTCACCTCCTACACCGACGAGCGGCTGGCCGATCAGCTGTCAGGCTGGGTCGATGAGGGTTGCGCCTTTGTGAAGATGAAGGTGGGCCGCGAGCCGGAGAAGGACCCGGCGCGCGTCGAAGCTGCGCGCGATGCCATCGGTGACGCGCAACTGTTTGTCGATGCGAACGGCGGCTATTCGCGCAAGCAGGCCCTCGGGCTGGCCAACACATTTTCCGGTTTGGGCGTCACCTGGTTCGAGGAGCCGGTGTCGAGCGACGATTTGAAAGGCCTGCGACTGATCCGCGACCGCGGCCCGGCCGGCATGGATATTGCGGCGGGCGAGTATGGGTATCAGCCGTTCTACTTTCGCCGCATGATCGAAGCCGGTGCGGTGGACGTGCTGCAGGCGGACGCGACGCGCTGCGGCGGCGTGACCGGATTTATGCGCGCAGCAGCGTTGTGCGACGGCTTCGAGATCCCCTTCTCCAGCCATTGTGGACCGTCCATCCATCTGCATCCCGCCTGTGCCGCGCTTCGCCTGCGTCACATGGAATGGTTTCACGACCATGTGCGGATCGAGCATATGCTGTTCGACGGCGCGCCAATCCTTCGCGACGGGCATATCGAACCCGATTTCTCCCGCCCCGGCCACGGTCTCGTGTTTCGCGAGGCCGATGCAGAAAGGTTTCGCATCCAGCCATGAGCGCCGCCCCGAAACTGCCGCACCGCGTCGTCGAGCGCACACCCAGCACCGGCCGTATCACGCGCGAGTTCATTGCCATAGCGGAAGATACGATCGAGCAATTGCGGCAGGCGCTGGAAAAAGAAATTGAGGGCGAGGTCCGTTTCTCTCTGGCGGACCGCGTGCTTTACGCGACGGATGCTTCCAATTACCGGCAATTGCCTTATGGCGTGGTGCTGCCGAAATGTGCCGAGGATGCCGTCACCACGGTTCGCCTCTGCAACCGCTACGATGTTCCAGTTACCCCACGCGGAGGGGGCACTGCGCTGGCGGGACAGACCTGCAACAGCGCAGTGATCATCGATTTCTCCAAGTACATGCACCGCCTGATCTCCCTCGATCCAGAGAAGCGGCTCGCAACCGTGGAGCCCGGCTGCATTCTGGATCACCTGCGCGATGCTGCGGAGAAGTATGAGCTCACCTTCGGTCCCGATCCCTCCACCCACGATCACAACACGCTGGGCGGCATGATCGGCAACGACTCCTGTGGCGTGCACTCGATCATGGCAGGGCGCACGGCTGATAATGTGCACTCCCTCGATGTGCTGACCTACGACGGTCTGCGCATGACGATCGGGCCGACGCCGCCCGAGGAGTTCGCGCGCATTGTGGCTGCCGGTGGCCGGCGGGCGGAAATTTACCGCGCAATGGCGGCGTTCTGGAAAAAACACGGGCACCACTTTCGCGAGGTGTATCCGGACATTCCGCGCCGGGTTTCAGGTTACGAGAATCTGGATCAGCTGGAACCGGAAAAGGGATTCCAGGTGGCCCGCGCGCTCACCGGCACGGAAGCGACCTGCGTGATCGTGCTCGGCGCCACGCTCAATCTGGTGCACAGTCCGCCGGAACGGGTTCTGTTGATCGTTGGGTTTGAGGACATCTTTGCCGCTGCTGACGCCGTGCCAGAGCTGCTCACCTTCGGCCCGATCGGACTCGAAGCGATCGATCATCTGCTGACCGAGTACATGAAGATCAAACACTTCCGGGTGAAGGAGCTGAAGCTTCTGCCGGAAGGGCGCGCCTGGCTGATCAACGAGTTCGGCGGCGAAACAGTAGAAGAGGCTACAGGCAAAGCACAAAAGCTCGCGGAGGCGATGAAGGCGCACGGCCATGCTGTGTCTCTGGTGACGGACAAGAAACAGCAGAAGGATGTCTGGAAGGTGCGGGAAGCGTCTTTGGCCGTAACTGCGCACGTGCCGGGCGAAGGCCCAACCTGGCCAGGGTGGGAAGACAGCGCCGTGCACCGGGACAATCTAGGCAGCTATCTCCGCGAGCTGATCGCGCTCTTCCACAAGCACGGCTACGAGGCCTCTGTGTACGGACATTTTGGCGATGGCCTGGTGCATTGCCGGATCAATTTCAAATTGCACACCGAAGAAGGCCTCGCGAACTGGCACCGCTTCCTCGAAGAAGCGGCCGATCTGGTTGTGAAGTACAATGGCACGTTGTCGGGTGAGCACGGCGACGGCGAGGCCCGTGCCGCGCTGCTGGTCAGAATGTATGGGCCTGACCTGATGGAGGCACAGCGGGAGTTCCGCGCCATCTGGGATCCGCGCGAGCGCATGAATCCGGGCAAGGTGCTCGATCCCTATCCAATCACCGCAAATTTGCGCGTGGGGCCCTCCTATCATCCCAGGGAGGTAAAGGGTCATTTCTCCTATCCGGAGGACAGCAGCTTCACCGAGGCGACCTTGCGCTGCGTCGGCGTGGGCGAGTGCCGCAGGCGCCACACCGATGGCGGCGTTATGTGCCCGAGCTATCTCGGAACCAACGAAGAAAAGCATTCGACAAGAGGCCGCGCGCGCCTGCTGTTCGAAATGTTGCGCGGCGATTCCATTCGCGGCGGCTTCGCCAATGACGATGTAGAAGAGGCGCTCGATCTTTGTCTCGCCTGCAAGGGCTGCAAGCACGACTGCCCCGTGCAGACAGACATGGCGACGTACAAGAGCGAGTTCCGCTCGCATCACTACGCAAAGCGCTGGCGGCCGCGCGCTGCCTACAGCATGGGCCAGATTCAGCGCTGGGCAGAATTCGCATCGCGCGTGCCCGGCCTTGCAAATCTGGCGCTTCGCACACCAGGGCTCGCAAGCATCGCCAAGTCCGTGGGTGGCATTTCGCAGGCGCGCACCATTCCACCGTTCGCTTCGCATACATTTCGCGAGTGGCACGCGAAGAACGCAAACGGAGCTGGCGGCGAGCGCGTGATCCTCTGGCCGGACACATTTAACAACTATTTCCGCACCGATACCGCGGCTGCAGCGAGCCGCCTTCTGGAAAGGCTTGGGTTCCACGTAGATGTTCCCAGGCAGGTGCTCTGTTGCGGCCGCCCGCTCTACGACTGGGGCTGGATCGATCAGGCGAAAGCGCTTTGGCGCCGCACCATGAACGTTCTGCGCAAAGATATCGAAGCGGGTGTGCCAGTGATCGGTCTGGAGCCCGCGTGTACGTCTGCATTTCGCGACGAGCTTCCGGCGCTGTTCCCGAACGATCCGCTCGCAGCCGCCTTGTCGAAGCAAACGAAATTCCTGAGCGAATTTCTGGCAGAGCGAGACCTCATCCCCCGATTATCGACGCGGTCCTCGAAATCGCTCGTGCAGTTCCACTGCCATCATCACGCCGTGCTTGACGAAGATGCCGAGCGCAAACTTCTGGAGTCTCTGCCTATGAGCTGCGACGTACTGGATACCGGTTGCTGCGGCATGGCGGGATCGTTCGGCTTCGAGGTGGAAAAATACGACGTTTCTCTCGCCATTGCGGAGAAAGGCATGCTGCCGAAAATCCGCGCCGCGTCACGGAACACAACGGTTGTCGCGGACGGTTTTAGCTGCCGCGAGCAGATCGAGCAGCTGACCGGCCGCAAGACGCTGCACATCGCGCAGCTCTTGCAGGTTCAGGTCTAACGTCTTCGGAGCAGAGCGCCCGCCGCTGCGCCCAAGGCGAAAAACGCGAGCGCGCCTGCCCCCACAACCGCGTACCGCGTCAGCGAACCGGAAAGGATCAAAGCGTGCGCCTTGGAGATGCTGCCGAAGCGGCCGTGGATCCGATGCAGAGCCGTGAGCGGCGCGCAGAGGTTGTCCTTGCGGTCCGGCGACACCGGCTTAGAGGTTTCCTGTCCGCCGAAAGCGGTCCGCGCGAGATAACGGTCGAGATAATCAGGGGCGATCATGTTGCCGACGATGGTGAGGAAGGTTGGCCATCCCACCCAGTATTCGCGCGGCTTTTTCTGTGCTGCACGGTACACCGCTTCGGCAGCCGCTTCCGGCTGATACACCGTGCCCATCGGCCGCGGCTGGCGGGGCATGTGGGTGCGGCCCCAGTCGAATTGCGGCGTGTTCATTGCCGGCATTTCGATGATCGAAGTCGCAATGCCGGTCTTGTCGTGCTCGATTTCCGTCCGCAGCGAAGCAGTGAAGCCGCGGATAGCGTGTTTGGCACCACAATACGCCGATTGGAGTGGGATACCGCGATACGCCAGCGCCGAACCGATGTTGATAATGTGTCCCCGTTTCCGCGGGCGCATGTGCTTCAGTGCCGCCATGCAGCCGTGCACCATGCCCAGATACGTGGTCTCGGTGACGCGGTGGAATTCCGCGGGGCTTAGTTCATGCACCGGCGAAAACACCGTCAGCATGGCATCGTTGATCCAGAGATCGATCGGTCCGAGTTCCCGCTCAAATTTTTCCGCTGCGGCAAACACCGCCTCAGGATCGCTCACGTCGAGAGCGGCAATGCATGTCGCCGTCGCGCCGGCATCGGTGAGCTGTTCGGCGGTTTCACGCAATGCGAGTTCATCGCGCGAAATCAGACCGAGGCAGGCGCCTTCGCGCGCAAATCTGACGGCTGTTGCCCGGCCCAAGCCTGCGGCAGCTCCGGTGATGACAACCACGCGACCGGCCCACGCGCCATTTTCGCGCGATGCGTGGGCTGCAGGGGAACGTTTGGTTTCGACGGATGTCGCCAGCACAGTTTGCCAACGTGAGGGGAACGGCAGGGTTCCATGAAATTCATCGAGAACGCTCGGGCCTGCGGGGCAGCGCAATCGGTTTGTTCGGGTTCCATATTGCGAATATGAGTAGAAGGAGCGCTGGCAGCAGGATAGCCCCCGCACCACTCATGCCAGCGGCAACACCCCCGGCCAATGCTCCGGCCAGAAATGCAAACCAAACTCCAAGGTATGGCAAAATGTGCTCCCACGACCCCGTTCCGGAGGAAGCAGATGCCAGTCCTCGGCCAAAGCGCACGATCGTTCCCGTCACATACGTCAGCGCGATGCTGTAGTGCCCCGTCCGGCGAAGCGCCTCATTCTGCATGCCCATGGCAACAGCGAGCAGAAGCGGAACAAAAGCCGCGGATATCGACAGCTGGGATAGCACCGCAGCGATCATAAGAACGGCAGCTTCCCCCATAGGGACGAATTGCGCGCGACGCTTCTGCGCGGCCACCCCAAGCAGCACGCCGCATGCCACTCCGAAAACGAACGCCAGGAGAATGCTGGCCCGCCGCATCGCCTCTAACCAATCATGCGTCGCCACAGACACCGCAAGGGAAGTCGTGTTTCCACTCATGAACGAGACATAAAGGCCGTTCCAGCGGACAAAACTGACAGCGTCGATCCAGCCTGCAAGTGCGGCAAGAATGACCGTTGCGATATAACGCGTGTTGCGACCGCTCGCCCGCACCGGTTGCACGCTTGTCATGCTCAAAGCTGTCCGTAATCGCGCAGTGCCGCATGTTCGGAACGATTCTGCCCCCTGATAGGTTACGCGAATTGTCAGCATTGCCTGTTCAGGTGTGCTCGCGGAGTGGGATGAGACCTTGGGTGGAAGGCTGAGCCGCCGGAATCTTCTGGCCGCGGGGGTAGCGGGAGTGGTTCCGGCTGCTGCAACGGCTGCAACGTTCCGCGGTGAGATGCCCTGGACCGGTGGCGCGCAGGCGCCTCATTCGAATTCTGCCGAAAGCGCCCGTTACATTTTCTTCACAAGCGCCGAAGCCGCGTTTGTCGAAGCGGCCACAGACCGGATGATTCCTGAGGACGAACTCGGCCCCGGCGCACTCAAAGCCGGTGTTCCGGAATTCATCGACCGGCAACTAGCCGGAGAATTCGGGCAAGGCAGGCGCTGGTACATGCAGGGTCCGTGGCCGAAAGGCGACGACACGCAAGGGTACCAGAGCCGCCTCACGCCGGCTGGTCTTTATCGGGCATCCATCAAAGCGATTGACGACGGTGTGGCCCATCAGTTCCACGGCGAGACGTTTGCCCACCTTTCAGTCAGCGATCGGGATGCCGTGCTCTCGAAACTGGAGAGCGGCGAATTCCATCTCGGCCAGATCGATTCGAAATCGTTCTTCGACATGTTCCTGCAGAACGTAATGGAAGGCTTCTGGTCCGATCCTATCTATGGCGGCAATCGCGACATGGTGGGCTGGAAGCTGATCGGCTTTCCCGGCGCGCGCTACGATCAGCGTCCGTTCGTTCCGAAGCATGGGCAGCGCTATCCGCTTCCACCGGTCGGGTTGAAGGGTCGCAAAGCCTGGACGGAGAGCTGAGCAGGTGGCCCGCAAACTTAAGTCCGTGGACGTGCTTGTGGTGGGGTTTGGCTGGACGGGCGCCATCGCAGCGCAGGAGCTCACCGATGCCGGACTGAATGTGATCGCGATCGAGCGCGGCGTGTGGCGCGATACGCCAACCGACTATCCGCCAACTTTCGATCAGGACGAGTTGCGCTATTACTGGCGGCATGAATTGTTCGAGCGCCTAGCCCATCAGACGCTCACCTTCCGCAACAGTGAGAACCAGACCGCATTACCCATGCGCAAGCTGGGCTCGTTTCTGCCTGGCATGAATGTGGGCGGGGCAGGCGTGCATTGGAATGGGCAAATCTGGCGCTATTTGCCAAGCGATTTCGTGGCCCGCAGCCACAACGAGGCCCGCTATGGCAAGGCGGCGATCCCGGAGGACATGACAATCCAGGATTGGGGCGTCACCTATCAGGATCTCGAGCCGCATTACGACCGCTTCGAATACATCTGCGGCGCGAGCGGCAAGGCCGGCAACCTTAATGGGCAAATTCAGCCGGGCGGAAATCCGTTCGAAGGTCCGCGGTCGCGGGAATACCCTAACCCGCCGCTGGATATGACTTACCCCCCGACCCTTTTTGGGCAGGCCGCGCGCGAGCTCGGATACAAACCGTTCCCGCATCCCGCGGCCAACATGTCGCGCCCGTACACCAACCCGCTCGGCGTACAGCTCGGACCGTGCACCTATTGCGGTTTTTGCGAGAAGTTCGGCTGCGGCAATTATTCGAAATCGAGTCCGCAGACAACCATTCTGCCCGTACTCATGCGCAAGCCGAATTTCACCCTGCGCACCGAATGCGAAGCCATCAAGATCAATCTCGATTCAACGCGCAAGCGCGCGGTGAGTGTGACGTATGTGGACGCGTCCGGGGAGGAATACGAACAGCCCGCAGACCTCATCGTGATGTGCGCTTACATCCTGCACAACGTGCATCTGCTGCTGTTATCGGGGATCGGAGTGCCTTACGATCCCCAAACAGGCGACGGCCTTGTTGGCAAGAACTACGCCTATCAGATCACCTCATCTGTTGACCTTTTCTTCGACGACAAGATCCTGAATCCGTTTATCGGCGCGGGCGCTCTCGGCATGATCTGCGACGAATGGAACGGCGACAATTTCGACCATACGGGATTGGGCTTTATCGGAGGCGGCTATGTGGGCGTGGTGCAGACAGGCGCGCGGCCGATCGAGACGCATCCCACGCCCAAGGGCACGCCGAAATGGGGCGGTAAATGGAAGCGCGCCGTCGCCGAAAACTATTTGAAATCGATGTCGGTGGTAACGCATGGCTCGGTGATGAGCCATCGCGGCAATCATCTCGACCTGGATCCCGCATATCGCGATGTGTACGGCCGTCCGCTTTTGCGGATGACGTTCGACTATACGGAAAACGAACACAAAATGTCGGACTACATCACCGATCGCGTAAGCGAGATCGCGCAGGCCATGCGCCCGCGCGAAATCAACGTGAAAAAGCGCACGGGTACCTACAGCATCGTTCCCTATCAGACGACGCACAACACGGGCGGCGCGATGATGGCAAGCGATCCAGCATCGGGCGTGGTGAATTCCTATCTGCAGTCGTGGGATATCCCAAACCTGTTCATCCTGGGCGCGAGCGCGTTTCCGCAGCAGCCCGGCTACAATCCCACCAATACGGTGGCGGCGCTTGCGTACTGGTCGCTGAATGCGATCCGGGCACAGTACCTGAAGTCGCCCGGTCCTCTGGTTCACGCCTGAGTGCGCCATGCGAAGACCGCTTGCAGCACT
>JAICVV010000225.1 GCA_025935155.1 Alphaproteobacteria bacterium | reverse complement strand
CCGGTCGAGAGGCCGATGGAAGCGATCAGGTTGTCCGAATTGGGATCGGTTTCTGCCTGCGAAATATCGGTGTTCCAGGCATTATCGGCGGGAAAGGGCACCGCGCCGTTCAGGTTCGCGCCAATGCCAATATCGGCGCCGCGCAAATCGCCATAGGTCGTCGCGAACGATGGTTCCGTAAGGGCAAGGGCCGCACAGGCCAGTGCGCAATAACCAAGTCTCATCTGGAAAGCTCCTGGGCGGATAGCAGACCGATCCTGCCCGAGAATCGTGGCGAAGATGCGAACAGGTCAAAGCCAAAGACCTTTTGCCGTTAAGCGATGATGAGCGGCGCCGCTAAAGGGCCATCGAAGCAAAGCTCAGAACGTCCGCTGTACGGTGAACGCAAGAAAATCACGGTCGGCCAAATGTTGCCGGACAGGCGAGCCGATGAAGTGCGTGAACGAAAGGCTCCCCTCCCAAACTGTCCGATAGGTTGCCGAGAGGCCGATCTCGACATTCCCAGTCTGAGCGCGTTGCGTATCGTCGACGCTGGAATTGCCTGCCAGCCCATAACCAAGGCCGATTGGCACGCCCACATCCAGTCCGGGAAACACCTGAAAGTATTGGGGTGTGAAGTTCGCATGAAAAGCCATCGCGAAGCGATCGGCATAAGGATCGAGGGCGTCGGGATTTTTCGTTATTTCAAGCCGGTCGTTCGCGGCGACCTCCAGATTGAGATCGGCGCGTTGCCAGAAATCCGTCCCGGTGAAAGTGGTTTCCGTCGAAACCTGTCCGTGCAACGTATTGCCGATTGCATAAAGCGGGTGATTGCTGTTGTTCGCGATCGCGCCAGCCGGAACCACCAGCGGGTCGCTGTCGAGCGGCATGTTGTGCCGGTACGAGAGCTCACCGGCCACATCGCTATCGCCCACATAAGTGCTAAAGCTCGCGCCATAGAGTTCGATACCGGCAGGGTAGACCAGCCTGTAAGTCCCGTCGCCCGGCGATGGGGTCCCGAAGTACAGATAGGTCTGCGGTTCCTTCGCGTTGAATCGCAACGCATAGAATCCGTAATTGAATTCGTCCCCGCTCACCTGCACGGAGGCGCCGAACTGCCCCGTATCCGGCGCATTCATATTGCGCTCGCGGAAAAGGAAATGACCGGGCGCAAGAATGATTCGCTGGCCGCCTGCGTCCAGATAATCCAGGTAGCTGAAATAGCTTCCCGAACCGGGAAACTGATCTTTGCGCCACGCGAACTGGTAATAGGCGCCGAACGAAACATTCTCCGACAGCTGCAGCGCAATCGACGTCTGCCAAACGGGCAGGAACTCTTCCTTGGTATAGGATGAAGGCTGCGACAGCTCTTTTGTGACGTCGGTGGGGGCCTGGCCCGCGGCGATGCTGTTCTCGCCGAAGAAAACGCTTTCGCCCCATAGCAGGGCGTAACGGCCGATGCGAAAACTGGCCGGCAAGCTGCCGATATCGAAGCTGCCATGCAGAAATGCGTCGCCCAGCTGCACGTCCTCGCCATGAAGGGTGTGGGTGCCAGAAGTGAACTCGTCATGGGGAACGGTGAACGGGTTGAACGTTTGCGGCGAGTCGTTGTCGTTCTTCTGGTTGTAGACGCTGTCGTACCAGCCAAGCCCGCTGAGGCGCAGGCCAAAATCTCCCTTCGTCACCTCGAACTCGGAGAGGAGGTCGAAACGGCTGGAAATCAGGCCGGGAGAAAAATTCCGGTCGCCATCGTCCCAATTGGGGTTTTCGACCAGTGCCGGATCGCGGGAAAACAGGCGGAATGCGGTGGTATAGCTCAGCGTGTTATCCCATCTCACATCCAGGCCGTCGTCGTGGTAGAGGTCTGCCGCGAAAACGGCTGGAGAACGAAGGCATGCGAACAGGACAACGCCGCCCACAGCGCGCGCGGCGCGCGCGCAGGTGACCCAGGGCATGCGTGCTGATCTCAATCGCATGACGTTCTGGAGCGGGCGCTCCTCCCCCCCGAATGGAACCACAGAAGCCTATGAACCGCGCCTGAACAACCGTCCGGCTGTCAATCGCCTTGTCCTGACCTGCGGCATTCTTTTCGCCACAGCCGTTGCTAGCTCCACCGCACTCGCTGTTTCGCCGCAGGAAGCCGGGCAACTCAAAACTTCCCTCACACCCATAGGGGCCGAGCGTGCCGGCAACAAGGAGGGAACCATTCCCGCCTGGAGTGGCGGATTTACGGCCGCGTCTGCCGGTTACCGCGCCTCCACGCCCCATGCTGACCCCTTCGCATCGGAGAAGCCGCTCTTCTCAATTACTGCTGCCGATTGGGACAGGTATGCGGAGAAGCTGCCGGAAGGCGCGAAAGCACTGTTCCGCAAGTATCCCGACTACCGGATGGACATTTATCCCACGCACCGGACGGCGGCATTTCCTGCCGCCGTCTATGACAACGTGCTTCGGAACGCGACGCGCGCGCATGCTGCCCCGGAGGGTATCGCGTACGGCGTCGAAGGCGCGGCCGGGGGCATTCCGTTCCCCATCCCTAAAAACGGCACGGAGGTGGTGTGGAATCATCTGCTCGCCTTTTGGGGAGCGGCACGCGAGCTGCATGTGAACACATATGTAATTGCACCGGACGGCACTTCGCAGCTGTCAGCCGGCTACAACGAAATCGCGGATTTTCCGTACTACTATCCGGGGGCGACGCCCGCATCCTATGGCGGCTATTACTTCAAGACGTTGCACATCCAGAACGCGCCGCCGTCCCATGTGGGCGAGGGCTATCTCGATTGGCAGCCGATCGACACCGAGCGGTACAAGTTCGCGGCGTGGCGCCTGTTGCCAGGAGAGCGCCGCGTGCGCCGCGGCCCGTCGCTCTCATACGATGTGCCCGATCCGGAAGCTTCCGGTTTCGAGAATTTGGACGAGTACTACATCTTCTTCGGCGGCCCGGACCGCTATGACTGGAAGCTGCTCGGCAAGAAGGAGATGTACGTTCCCTACAACAACAATCGTTTCTATCAGCGGCCGGTATCCGAAGTCATCGGCGCGAAGCACGCCAATCCGAGCGATCTGCGTTACGAACTGCACCGGGTGTGGGTGGTGGAGGGAACGCTCGCGTCCGGCAAACATCACATCGTGCCGCGGCGGCGCCTCTACATGGATGAGGACACCTGGCTCGCGCTTTACAGCGACTCATGGGACGAGAGCGGCAAGCTGTGGAAATTCGCGCACGGCACCACGTATCTGATGCCAGAAGTGCCGGCGCTCATCCTGGGCAGCCAGTTCGTCTACGATCTGGAGCTGGGCGGCTACGTGTTTGGGTTTTCATTCAACGGCGAAGGGCAGACTTACCGGATCACCGCGCCGCATCCGCCCAGCACATTTTCGCCGGAAGCGCTCGCTGCCCGCGCCGTGCGTTAAGACTCAAGCCCCGTGTAGGCGAGGCTGGCCAGCCGCTGCATTTCCGCAGCCGACATCTCGCCTGTCATGACCGCGCCCAGCACATCGTCTTGCCAGATGCACACCCGCAGATTGCCCTGCTTGTACTGATCGAAGCGCGGCGGTCCGGAGGGACGGCGCAGATAGAGCGCGAAGATGCGTTTGTCCCTGTGCCGGTAAAGTAGCTCCACGCCTTTGGCTTGCGGTGCGCTTCCATACACCCGCACGCCCACAAGGCTGTAGCCCATGCGCTTCAGGTCCGGAACGGAGACACGCATCGCCAGCGCCGAAGACAACGTTTGGGCGGCGGCGCTGTCCTGGGCCGGTGCTTTGACCGCAAGCACCTTCCGCGGCGCGAGGACGTCGTTGCGTGCTGCCAGCGCCTGTTCGACAATCGGCTCTTCATGCGGCACAGATTCGCGGTAGGCCAGCGTTCCGCCGATCACCAGCATGAACGCTGCGGCAATGCCGGCAATCGCTTCAATCGAGAAGGACCGCTTCCGCCGGAGCGGCTCATTTTCGATCATGCGAATCCAGTGCTCGGGAAGCGGCATGTCCGCCACCGGCCCATAGATCTGCACGAGACGCGCCTTGTCGGCGCGGAAGTGCGCTACGCGCTGGCTGAGATACGGATCGGCTGCGACAGCTGCCTCCAACTCGGCGCATTCCTGCACGGAGAGCTCGCCGTCAATCAGCGCGTGCAGCTGTTCATCGGGAATGCGGAGAGGCTCGCTCATTGTCTCATCTTCCGGCGTTCATCGAGCGAAGCGACACTCGCCGTTTCGCGCTCCGTGCCGTTCTCCAGCGCGTTGCGCAACCGCTCGCGCGCACGCGCCAGGCGCGACATCACTGTACCGATCGGGATG
>JAICVV010000437.1 GCA_025935155.1 Alphaproteobacteria bacterium | reverse complement strand
GAAACTCTCGTGCCGGATGGCAAGATCGCCGAGACAATTGCGCCGCTGCCGGTATCCGCACTGCGCATTCCCGACAAAACGGCCGCCACACTCAAACATCTTGGTCTGAAGACCATCGGTCATCTGCTGCCGCTGCCGCGCGCCCCACTCACGCACCGCTTCGGCAAGCTGCTGAACGACCGGCTGGATCAGGCGCTCTCCCGCGCCGGTGAATCCTTCACACCGCTGGTGCCGCATGCGCCGTATCGCGCCCGCGCCGTGCTGGCGGAGCCGATTTGCACGCAGGAGCACATCCTGAAGCTCGCGAAGAAGCTGGCGGCCGATCTGAAACCGACGCTGGAGCGCGACGGTAAGGGCGCGCGCGGTCTGCATCTCACCCTGTTTCGCGTGGACGGCGAAACCACCGAACTGGCCATCCGTCTCGCGCGCCCCTCGCGCGATGCCGAACGTATCGGCAAGCTGTTTGCGCTGAAGCTGGATGCGCTGGTGGAAGCGTTCGATGCCGGTTTCGGCTTCGAGGCCGCGCGGCTGGATGTGACTGAAGCCCATCGTATGCCGCCGCAACAGGCGGCCATCGGCGCCGATCCGGAGCGCGATCCAGACGAAAAACTTTCGCTGCTCATCGATCATCTTGGCAGCCGGCTTGGGCTGGAGAATGTGCTGCGCGCGCACCCGTGCGACACGCACATTCCCGAACGCGCCTTCGTGCTAAAGCCGGCGGCGCAAGCATCCGCATGGAACGAAGACGACACCTCCATGCGGCCGCTGCTGATGCTGCCCTGCGCCGAACCGGCGGAGGTGACGGCTGTGGTGCCGGAAGGGCCGCCGCTGCAATTCCGCTGGCGCGGCGTGCCGTATCAGGTCGCCATTGCGGAAGGGCCGGAGCGCATCCGGCCCGAGTGGTGGCGCGATTCAAAAGGCGGTACGCGCGACTACTACACGGTGGAGGACGAAGACGGCCGCAGGTTCTGGCTCTATCGCGACGGGTCTTATGGCGCAGACGCCAGATGGTTCGTACACGGAGTGTACGCGTGATTCAGTACACCGAGTTCGCCGTCACCACCAATTTCTCTTTCCTGCGCGGCGCAAGCCATGCCGAGGAACTGGTGGAACGCGCGGAAGAGCTTGGGCTTGCCGGCATCGGCGTGGCGGATCGCAACAGCTTTGCGGGCGTGGTGCGCGCGCATATCGCGGCAAAGGATTTGAACCTCAGATTTTTTGCCGGAGTGCGTCTTGTCACCACGGATGGATTCGAAACGCTCGCCTATCCGATGGCCCGCGCCGCCTATGGCCGCCTTTGTCGCCTGCTCACGCGCGGTAAGCGCCGCGCCAAGAAAGGCGAATGCGCTCTCTCGTTCGAAGAGATTCTGGAATTTTCGGAAGGCCACATCTTCATCGTTCTCCCGCCTGCAAAATTGGAGCGCTGCGCTCATTATCCTCCCTCGTTTACGGGGGAGGTGCTGAGCTTGAGCGAAGCGAGAGCGAAGCGGAGGGGGAAAGCGCCGTCCTTGCGAAGATATCCGCGTTACCGCCTGCGGATCGAGCGATCGCCGAACGGCTCCATGTGATTATCAAAGCCAATGGGCCGGACCTCTCGCCGAAAACCTGGTACGGGATGCCCGCATATGCCAGGAACGGAAATGTCGTCTGCTATTTCCAGAGTGCGCAGAAGTTTAAGACGAGGTATGCGACGCTCGGCTTCAGCGACAAAGCGAACCTCGACGAAGGCCACAT